>NZ_DKJS01000043.1:0-40676 GCF_002455205.1 Lysinibacillus sp. UBA6686
ATCATATTTACAGTAATGTTCAGCAAGTTTTCTCCTTCCTTGCTGAACATTTTCTTTTAATTGAATGTCTAAAATCGCATTACTTTTCTACTATGACAGTCTATTTTCAGATTCCTCTTGCTGAATATGAATGAGTTATTTAGTTAATCAGTTAAAGCCACCGTATCAAAAAAATAGCAGAAAATATAAGTAATCATTAAACAAACGAGCAGGTTAGTGTTACCATCGCCGCTCATTGGAACACCTTATAGCTATTTGTCATAAGTTATAGAAATGCTTTTCTACTTATGACAAAGGAGCATACAACATATGAATAGATTTGTGTACTATGGCTACCCACCCTCCTACTCCTCATTCCCACCCCCTCCACATTATCGGAATGAAGATGTACAGCACTGGGAAGCTATGAGATTACCGAAAAATGTTATGTACATGACAACTATTGAGCCCAAATTTATAGAGAATTTGATTCAACATAAAGGGCTAATGATTGTCATCACAACAACTGTCGGCAAATTGATAGGTACCCTAGATAATGTTTTCATTGATCATGTAGCTCTTGTCGTTAATGGAAAATTTCATCATATTAGATTATGTGAAATCGTTTATTTTGAAAAAGCAGAAGAGAAATAAATATGCATATGATCCCGATTTCATCATAAAAATGATGCCGTTAAAAGAAATGGTCCTCGATGACCTGCTATGAAACTAGATGTAATAGTTTTATTGCCACCATGTATGAGATAATGAAAGCAAAAGAATACGATCAAGATGCTGAAAGAGTGATCCTATTGAAACCTTTAAACTCACAATCCCGAAACATGCGAATAGTTTATTTAATAACGATTATAATCACTATTTTTTTAGGACTTGCCTCTAGAAAATGGAGTCTTTCCCTCTCACCCTTTGTAGCTCAAAACGCTGGAGACGTCCTATGGGCTATAATGGTCTATTTTGGATTTCGATTTTTGCTAGTACAGAAGAGCACTCTCACAGCTATTTTGCTCAGTTTTTTGTTTAGTTTCAGCATTGAATTTAGTCAGCTATATCAGGAAAATTGGATCAATCAGATTCGTGCAACAACGCTTGGGGCTTTAATACTTGGTAAAGGTTTTCTTATAGAGGATTTAATTCGATATACAGTAGGGATACTAATCGCTGCTGTGTTAGATAAGGTTTCACTTAAATTCACACTTCGCAGTTATTAACTCAATAACCAAAGAACTAAAAATTGGCTGGAATGAACCACTATTGAATTCATTTCAGCCAATTAGCTACCTACGTGATTCGCTTAATTGAACAACCTCGAATAGCTTTAATAGATACTATATATTTGATCGATAGTAAGCGAGTAATCTTTATTAAGATTTTCTCTGTTTTCATCGATGATTTTACCTTCATACAATGATTTCCCTGTACGTAAATCTCCGATAAATAACGAATAACCGTCAGAAATACGATTCACTAAATAAAGTTTACTACCTGTAAGCTGTAAAAAAGGTNNCTTCTTCATTATTAGCCTTAGTTGGATAGTTAAAGTGTAAAGGCTCTCCCCATTGTTTCTTTTTAATATTATAACGATTCAACTCTAAACCGTTGGCTGAATGAACAGGAATGAATACCTCTCCTCCATGAAGAATCATCGAGTTCATCGCCGATTTTAATTTGTTAGCAATATCTATTTCTTCAACTTCATTATTGAGGTTGTTGTGAAGGTTCGCTTGGCTAGAAATAATTTCAGACTCAGCAACTTCACTTTTATTTTTATATTTATCTACCTTGTATAAGTAATAATGCTCATTTTGAATTTTATTGGAATCATTATATATGCGGATGCTGGACATGCCTGGCTCTGATTTTGCAATGATTGAATCAACTTCTAATTCCTTTTTGTTTTCATTTACCGTATATACGTGTAATTCCTCTTCATCGTTATAGAGATAGCTCGTTACTAGTATCTTTATTTCCCCATTTTTCACAAAGACATCATTCACCTGTATCCAGCTAATATTTGCTTGGGTTGGGGTAGTAATTTCAAATGATGTACTATCGTTTGTCTGCTTGTCAAGAATATCGATTTGAAGTGTTAACACTTGTCTATTTTTAACCGAAAAATCTGTGTAAATCAAACGAGCATCATCTTCAAAGTAGTTACTCGGGTCAAATACTTTTCCGCGCATGAACTTGCGGTAATCTTGAATATATTTTTCAAACTCCATAGGTACAGGATCAGCTATTAAATCTTCAATAATAAACCGGCTTCTCGGATTAGTTGAACCATCCTTTGATATGTATAACGGATGATAAATATCACCATTCTTATAGCTTGCCTGAAGCACAAGATTTTCAATTTCTTCCTTATTTCCACTAGTCGTTTTAAATTTAAAGGTTACATCGTTTTTAGAAGACATTGCTCCTTGGATATAGAAAGTACTAATTGTTGCCACGATTACTAAGCTAATTACGATCGTTCTCCAATATTTTTTCATTGTCATTCCCTCCCATTAGACCATTATTTTATGTTTAAGCAAGTGATTCGCGATCCAAATGGTACTACCTAAAACAATGAAGCTTGTTACAATCCCCATTAATATGATTTCAAGTGGATAAAAATAGCGTGGGTAAAAACCATTCAATAATAAAGGTGCAAAAAAGACACCTAATGAAAGCACTCCATAAACGATTGCAAAGAAAATACCCTTTAAACGGTAACTCCGCTCAAATAATATAGCCGTGAATAGTACTGCTATGAAGATTAGCCCAATTCCATAAATCAGGATAAATTCAGTAAATGTATTAGGATACAGTAAGACAAATATATCTATATTACTAATCCCATAACTATATGTTCGGAAATCTGCTGGTACAATACTATTTACAATTTGTATTTCGATTAGTACTAATAATCGTTGTAAGGTAATTAGACCAAGAAGCAAAAGCATAATTGCCGTCAGTTTAGCGAAATAAATAGTAATTCTTTCAGTCGGCAACATCAATAATCTGTAAATGAAAGAATTTTTTCCGAGCCACTCCCGATACCAAATAATAAAAACATAAATCATTAACATGGCGATACCAATATAAATTGACATCAAAAACCATTCAGAATAAACAAAACGTTGGAAAGAAAAAGTTCCATATTGCTCAATAAATTGGCTCACTGATAGTTGATTTTTATCCATCACCTTTTCAGCTAGATCCACATATCCTTTTGAGACTCTAATTACTCCAATTAACTGACAGACTATTGTCAACCCTATTAGAATTAAATACAATTTGAAAAATCGGCTTATTTCAAAGTTTACAAGCTTTAAATAATTTTTCATCCTCGATACACCTCCCGCATTACATCAACAACTGATTTTCCTTCATTCTCACGCACTTCTTCCACGCTAAATTCCATTATTACTTCACCATTATCAATAAGTACGGCTTTATCAATTAAATGTTCAATATCACTGATTTCATGGGTTGTGAGAATCACACCACGTTCTTCAATTAAATGGCTTGTAAACACTTCGGCAATCTGTTCCCGTGAGAACATATCAATACCAGAGAATGGTTCATCCATCAGTAAGTAATCCACATCTAGCGCTAAGCCTAACAACATATTGACTTTAGCTGTACTCCCCTTTGATAAATTCGCAATTTTTTCAGTTGGGTCTAGCTTAAAAAATTGCAACAGCTCCTCTGCCCTTTGTGGGTTCCAACTTTTATAAAAATCGGCCATGAACGTAAAAGCCTCATCAATTCTCATTTGTGGCAGCGTCGCGATTGTATCTGGAATAAAAGTTATTTTTTCAAAACTATCCTTCCGAATTTTTTCCCCATCTATTAAAATTTCACCACTATTAATCGGTGTGAGTGCCATAATAGCCTTCATGATTGTCGTCTTTCCTACTCCATTTATCCCAATTAAGCAAGTAATTTCACCCTTTTTAGCAGTAAAGGAAAGATCTTTTAACACTTGTTTCCTGCCGTATTTTTTATGGACATTTTTCACTTCGATCATATTGATTCCTCCGTTTCCCCACTTTCAGCCTCATACTTTTTCTCCACTAGTTTCAACACTTCAGATAACGGCACATTGATGGCTTTTATAGAACCTAAAAATAAGTCAACGGCTTCGATAATTAATTCTTCACGGACACTTTTAAGGACCGCTTCATCTTTCGTAATACAGCTTGGCATATTTCCCTCAGTAAAAATCAATCCTTGTTCCTCCATTTCCTTATAAGCCCTTTGTGCAGTATTTGGGTTAATCTTCAGCTGATTAGCTAGTTCCCTTCTTGAAGGAACTTCCTGACCAGGTTCAAAGAATCCCTTGGCAATTTGCTCTTTAAAATGCCGGATAACCTGTACATAAACCGGATCTCGATTATTAAACTTTACAGTCAATTAATTCAACTCCTTGCAATAATATTCCGTGTATTAATCACTTAATACACAATACGCAAAATGATAGGCAATGCATTGGTTTTTCATAAAGAACTATGCATTAAATTGCTTTCATCGAACCATCTGTATTAACCATTTAATACACCATCTCAAAAAACGTATTAAGCCTATAATACACTTCGAATGTATTATAGGCTTAATACAAATTTTATGTCAACCAAAATTATGGAAATTATTAAATAAAATTTACAATGTCTTCTTTAAAACTGAATTTTTAGAGAAAAATCCTATCATGCTTGTCCTTTGTTCGATGTGCCATGAATGCTCAACTTGATGATAAAACTAGAGTAACCTATCTGAAAGGAAAGCGTCTAATTCGAAAATAGGAGGAATCGCTTTGAAAAAAATAATATTAGTATGTATGATAATCCTTATTTTAGCTAGTTGCGGCACAGCAAATGGTACCAAAAACAAACGAAGCTCTGCTACTATGGAAGGATATATAACAGCAGCAGAAGATGGTAGATACTTAGTTGTCAGTAATGAGCCGGTCTATTTAAATAATTCGAATCCACAGTTTGTGAATGCATTATGGGTTTCCACAACCAAGGAATTAGCTGTGGGTGACTATGTAAAAGTATGGGCTGGGGCAATTAATGAATCTTATCCAGGTCAAACAAGTACAGATAAAATTCAAATTGTACCATCAAACTTAAATAGTACACTCTCTACTAATGAGGTCCTCTCTAAAGTAGCAGAAAATCTTGAGTACACCCCAATTATCACCAATATAAAGTTTGATGCTAAAAAGAACATATGGACCCTGCATTATAAAATAGATATTGCAGGTAATGATACACTTGTCGGGATGGTTATTCAGGATCAAAAGCCTATCTCGCTTGGACCACCCATCTATGAACAACCTCCTCAACTAGCATTTGCAATAAACGAAGAAGAACAACTCTCCTTATACCTCCAACAATATAGTTGGACATACACTGACATTAAAACAGGAGGAAAAAAGCAAAAAGAACACGAAACACCTCTGTCGAATATACAAGCATCCTTTAATGAAGCTATTCCCCTCCAGAAACCAGAAAAAGTAAAACTGATGACTAATGACTTGGATATACTTCACAGTGAAATTGTGTTTTTGGATGAGCAAATGAACAAGGTTGAAAAGATTATAAATGAAGATGGCACATATCCAACAGGCACGTATTATATGCATGTAAAAGTTCAGTTCGAACAAGGAACAGCGACTTATATGGATACAATTCAATTTAAGTAATCCTCATTACATTTTAAAGCGGCTGGGCATAACTTCAATTTTTATGAAAAATATCGAAAATGGATAATAAATTTTTACTTCATTAAGTTGAGAGTTTCTTCATGAATCAAAAAAATGTTAGACCAAGATACAATTGGTCTAACATTATTTTGTTTTTACCCCAGTCTCATTCGATTCAAAAATATTCATCATGTATCAAGACTTCTGCCCCCGTCATTTTCCCAACGATCAATATCATCCCAACCTTCAGATGTACCTCCTCCCCTAGAAAGGGAGCCATTTTGTGCTTTGGAAATCCTCGCTGACATGTAAGCATCATCCTTTTATAACATTTTATTTATTCTATGTTATGTAAGATGTTTTAGTTCATTTAAAATTTCATCACCCATTACACAGGGTAATTAAGCTTTAGTCAGAAATTATCATCACATTTTCAGCTACATACTTCTGTTCACCTGTCATGGATGTTTCAATTAAATCGAAGGTGACTTTTTGCTTCTGATGAAGGTATCTAAAATGATCAGGAAATCGGCCTTTATCCAAAAGAATTGAGCTAAAATGAACGAAAACATGTACTTCTTCACCTTCAAGAAGGATCCGTCCATAGCCCTCCTCTTCTTTATACCATTCTACAATCCCCTCTCGTTTCAAATTAGCACACTTCCTTCTTGTTTATTTACAGAATAGCTCATAAGGTTTTAGACCTTCCATCTACCCATAATCATAGTATGATAATATTTGCCATCAGAAAGGCGTTTATCATTTTTTAAAATACCTTCTACAGTAAAGCCAAGTTTTTCATAGAGTCTCCTTGCTTTGTCATTTGTCTCTAAAACTTGTAAGGCTATTTTTTTTATATTGTTGGCATCTGCCCAATCGATCGATACTTGTAAAAGGTTCTTACCGATGCCATAGCCCCACAATTCCTTTATTACACCTACACCAAATTCCACTTTATGCGCCAATCTTTTTAATGCTGATCCCTCGCATCTTGAAAATCCGATAATCCGGTTATCGACAACAACTACTAAACATATATTGCTTGGGCTTTCTGTATCTATACGAATTATCTGCTCAAATCCAGATTTATCGATAAAAGCTTCACCCTGCTCGCGATCAAAATTTTCCGTTTCTCCATCTAATTGTAATCTTAGGTCTGATAATGCTTGTGCATCTGGGATAGTAGCGGATCTAATCGTGTAACGAAGACCATTTATATAAAATTCCTGTTGTTTGATAAGCATCATTGAATCCTCACTTTTATCAGTTTTTAAAGAAGTTCATTAGCTGGGTAGTGACAAACGGTTGTTGTCAAATCGATTCGTGACGCTTTTTAATTTGATGGCCATTTTATAATTTAAATAATAATTTCGTATTCCATAATTTTAGCAGTATTCTGAGCAACTTCAGATCCTAGTAATCTTTTCACAATATGAAATGACATATTGATACCTGCTGAAATTCCACCAGATGTGATGATATTGCCTTCATCTACAAATTTAACTTCCCGTTGTACTTCGACTTGTGGAAATTCTATCTTTAACCTTTCAAGACTTGCCCAATGAGTCGTCGCCATTTTACCATTAAGTAAACCAGCCTTTGCTAATAGTAAAGCACCCGTACATACAGATGTCATGAGTTGCACCGTTTTCATTTGATTTGTAATCCAGTTTATTACATTATCATTATACATTTCTCGTTCTCTTGCACCTAGACCACCAGGTATAATTAAAATATCAAATCTAGGAACATTATCAAAACTGTAATCAGGCTGTACCTTTAACCCATTAGTAGCAATTACTAAGTTCCCTTTCTCTGATACTGTTTCTACGACAAATGGCTGCTGATCATTTTCTATTTCTGTGACAGAAAAGACTTCAAATGGCCCAGCAAAATCTAAAACCTCTACATCATCAAATAAAAAAATCCCTACTCTCCACTGTCTTTTATTCATATGCAATTCCCCTTTTTTAATTTTTATCATAGTTTATTTTACAGAAAAATTGCGTAATTCTGTTCGATAAATGAATCCCATGATGTTTTTTGAATTTCATTATCCTCTAATTAATAAAGCTCCAACCTAGCTAGTCAAACACACAATCCACCCATTTGAATGGTAATGCTGGTTAAAAAATCCTTACTTGGCTGGAATGTTCTCAAGCATTAATATTTTCTAGCACTTTTTCTACCTCAAATAAGAGACTTGGCTACTAACAATGACTAATGGCAACTTCCTTTGTTTTAAGCTTCCGACTTTAACCTACTAATTGTACAGAAATCTTTCATTTATTGAAAGAAAATTATGAAAAACGAAAGCAATCTAACATTGTGTTAATGTTAAGCTGCTTTCGCTAAGTATGTAAAAAACCATCTAATACACCTTCCTTATTAGATGGTAAATGATTCATTTAATATAATTTAAGGTATGTTTGACAGCCTGAACAGACTTGCTGAATGCCTGATGCTCCTCTTCGTTTAAGTGTAATTCGATAACACTTTCTATCCCATTCCCACCAAGAACAACTGGTACACCAATACAAGCATCGGTTACATGGTATTCACCCTGTAAATAAGCGATAACGGGCATCACTTTTCGTTTATCCTTGATGATGGCTTCTATCATTTGGACAATTGATGCTGCTGGCGCGTAATAGGCACTACCATTGCCAAGAAGCTCCACAATTTCGCCGCCACCTTTCCGTGTCCGTTCCACTAATTGTTGGATTTGTGCTTTTGGCAGCATTTTTTCGAGCGGGATTCCACCGACATACGTATAGCGCACAAGTGGCACCATCTCATCTCCATGCCCTCCCAAAACAAAGCTCGACACGTCCTCTACTGCTAGCTGAAGTGCCTCTGCAATAAATGTATTAAAGCGAGCTGTATCTAAAATGCCTGATTGCCCCATAACACGATTCTTGGAAAAGCCAGTTGTTTCTAGACAAACATAGGTCATGGCATCGACAGGGTTACTCAGCACAATGACATAGCTGTTTGGGGCAAAGCGCTTTACATTTTCGCTTACAGAACGAATAATCGAGGCATTTGTTGTAATCAAATCCTCTCGAGTCATTCCAGGTTTTCTAGCAATACCTGCTGTTATGACAACAATATCTGCATGGGCAATTTCCTCATATTGTGCTGTACCTGCAATATGCACATTAAACTTTTCTATTGGGCCTGTTTGTAAAATATCTAGCGCCTTCCCCTTAGCTGGTTTTTCTAAATCTGGAATATCGACTAGAATGATATCTCCGATTTCTTTTTGAGCAACCATTAAAGCTACAGTGGCACCTGTATGACCAGCACCAATAATGGCGATCTTTGGCCTTTTAAATATCATTATCATCACTCCTTCAGTGATGCATTATGATATAGATACAGAATCTATTTTATTTTTCACTTTGAACATCTGTAGAAGAATTTTGGGCACTTTCTTTTACTTGAGCTTTACTGCGGGAGGATGTTTTCTGTACTCTTTCCACGTTTTTTTCTACTTTTGGTTTTGCTTGGGGATGGTCAATGATTGTTGTAAAAACATCGTCTGCTGCCCTTGGAATCACATGTGCACTTAACAATGTGCCAACGCGAGCAACTGCTTCTTTTCCTGCTTCAACAGCTGCCTGCACAGCTCCAACATCTCCCTCAACAATAACAGTCACAATCCCACCATCTATTAATTCATGTTTGACTAATTGGACATTCGAGGCCTTTAGCATTGCGTCTGCTGCTTCAATAGAGCCGACCATACCAAATGTTTCAATCATACCAATCGCTTCCTTCATTGCTTTCACCTCACGATCCCTCTGTTGCATCAATTATGCCTACAATAATGGCATCAATCGGACAAATTGTTTCTTTTGAAAAGCTTCGAACAGCAGCACTGCCCATCGTTAAAATCACATCATCACCAACACCCGCGCCAATTCGATCTGCCGCAACGATTTGCTCATCTCCAAGTTGTCCATCCGTTTTTTTGGGTTGAATAATAAGTAATTTCAATCCCTGAAGCCCTTCTTCTTTACGTGTTGCCCAAATATTCCCTACGACTGTACCTATACGCATGCATCATCATCCTTCATCTTTATACTGTATAGTAATCCCTAAAGTTACCACCGCATCCATTGCAAGTGCAGTGAATCTCGTAAATTGAGGAACGATAATTGTTTGTCCCTGAAAGGCTAATAAATCCTTTTCAGTAATTATTCTTTCATTAATTTCATTTGCCTGCACGATAGTTGCTTTTTGGGAGGAATTATACGTAAGCTCTTCCATATTTTCTTTCACTAAAGTACCTGTTGCTCCGGATTTTAGGAAGCCAGCATTTGCTTCATCTGTATCAATATGCATCTCTAAACGATAGCGCTCTGAAACTCGTACTTTCACATGATGAAATGTCACAGGTCGGATACCTTGCGTTTTAATGGAAACATACTCTCCATCAAAAACGTTTAACCCGTTTGCTTCCTCTGGTGACATATGGATGTGTGCCTGGGCAATAATAACACCCTCATGTAAATATAAACTACCTTTCGGGCCAACTAACGTGCAGCTTGCTGATCCTGCAATATTGCCTGATTCTCTTATTGGTGGCTGAATGCCTAATGCAATAGCATCTGTATGGCTAACTTCAACCTGTGTTAAGGAACGAGCAGGGCCTAAAACACGGACCTTTGAAATACTGCCCTTTGGACCAACAACCATTAATGTTTCATTAGCTGCGAACTGCCCTGGTTGGGACAGCATCTTTTTTGCTGTTAATTGCTCTCCTTTACCAAAGAGATGCTCTACATGCTCTTGTTTCAAATGGATATGTCTCGCTGAAATACCGATGGGAATGTCGTAATGTGTAATCGGCGCTTCCTGCTTTGTTTGCAGTAATTCAGCAATGACCTCATTCACAATTTGCTCTATTGCTTGTTGATTCATCATTCCACCTCACTTCTAAGTCAAAGGTAAAATCGCTTCTAACTCTGCATGTGGGCGTGGAATCACATGAACAGACAACAGTTCTCCTACTCGCTGTGCGGCTGCTGCCCCTGCATCAGTTGCTGCTTTTACTGCTCCTACATCTCCACGTACAAGGACTGTGACAATCCCCCCACCTACATGTACTTTACCAATGATATTGACATTTGCAGCCTTTACCATAGCATCTGCCGCCTCAATGGAGCCGACTAGCCCTTTTGTTTCAATCATTCCTAATGCACCAAAATTATTCATCCTTCAATTCCCCCTACGTTTTTAAAATGCTTCAGCATCTTCTGGTAATGTTTGTCCACCATCAATAATAATGGATTGTCCTGTAATAAAACCTGCTTCTTTGCTGCTGAGGAATAGTGCTGCATAGGCAATATCCTCAANNAACACTGCCCAATCCACCGAATGGAATAGCCTTTGCCATCTTCTGCAAATATTCCTCTCCAAGACCATCTAATCCTTCTGTTGCAATATTGCCTGGAAGAACTGCATTAACGGTAATATTATAGTGTGCTAATTCAAGTGCTGCAGTCCGCATAAAACCAAGCTGTGCTGCTTTGCTTGCTGCATAGTGTGTCCACCCTGCATATCCTGTTACTGGACCTGTAATGGAGGAAGTAATAATGACTCTTCCATAATCCGCATTCTTTAAATAAGGAACACATGCTTTCACAGCAAACATTGTTCCTCTCGCATTAACATTCAACACATGGTCCCATTGGTCTGTGCTCATATCCTCTAGCTTGACAGATGGAAAAATACCAGCATTTGAGCATAAAATATCGATGGCCCCATATTTACTAGCAACCTCTTGTGCCATGTTTTTCACAGATTCATAGCTTTCTACATCAACGGCTGCCCCAGAAGCAGAGTAGCCCAATATTTGTAGCTCAGTTGCTAATTTCGTCGCATGCTCTAAGCCTCTTGCAGCAATAACGACATGAGCACCCTGCTTAGCAAACACTGTCGCAATGCCTTTACCAATTCCTTTACTTCCGCCAGTAACAATAACAACCTTACCAGATAAATCTACTTTCAAATCCATCTCCCACCTTTTCAAATGATTGTGCGATTAAGTCGGTTTTTTAGCAATTTCCATCACTAAACCGTTAACAGCATCTTCAGGGCGTAAAATAGTAGTAGAGGCAATCCACTGGTTAGCAGCTTTGGCCATTTTCGTACCAATTTCAATTGCTTCCCGAATTGCCTCCGTATCACCTTCAATAGCAATTGTTACAAGTGCTAAATCAATTGTTTCTTGTCGAAGCAATCTAATAGCTGCTCCTTTTAACATGGCGTCTGCGATTTGAATAGAAATGGCAAGACCTCTCGTTTCCACAATACCAATCGATTTTGTCATGTAACAACACTCCTGCTAGTTTCTTAGAATGCGAATGCCTTTCTCATGAATCAGATCAAGGGCAAGTGGTGTGATCTTTGTATGAAATGGAAGTTTCAACTGCTGCCCTTTGTACGACCTAATCATTTCCTCTGTAATAAAATCTGCTTGGATATCGTAATGATTGAGATTTTCCTTATCCTTGATAGAAGGAATTAGCTGTGAGAATAATTGAAACTCACAGCCGAATTCCTGTAAGCTTTTCATATGCTGTAGAAGCATTTTCATGTAAGCATTTGGTTCATTCGTAGTAAAAACAACAGACATTTTTTCATTGGGGACTAAAATAGCTGGCTCATCTTTCAGAAGTAATTCAGTCAGGAACAAGGATGCCGGGGAATGGGGCAATCCTTGTGCACTGCTGACAATGAAAGACTGATCTACTTCAAGAAAAACTGTTGCGTCATGAAACATTTGGGATGGGGTATCCGCTTGCCACTCCTCTACTTGAAAATAGCTTTTTAATGTTTCAACCTGCCTATTTGAGATTGTTGTCTGGGGATGAACAATCAATACTCTTTTATTTGTGTTCACAATGGTAGAGACCACTTCTTGAATAAGTCGTTGTAACGCTTGCATATCCATTTGTGTCACCCCATTTTCATGAGCTTTCCGGTTTGATTTGTAGTGATAGATGCTGCATTGGCCTCATCTGTATCAATATGCATCTCTAGCCTGAAATTTGGTGACACACGTACAACTACATTCATAATTTGGATTTGGCGAACCTCATTTGTAATTTCTACCTTCACAATGTCTTGATCCGCTACATTAAATGTAGCTGCCTCTGTTTCGGACATATGAATGTGAGCCTGTGCAATAATTAGCCCGTTCTCTTTATGCAATATTCCATGTGTCCCTATCAATATTATCGGTGAAGAATTTTCCAAATCACCTGACATTCGAATAGGTGGGGAAACACCTAGCTTAATTGCATCTGTTTGGCTGATTTCGATCTGTGTTTCCTGACGGAACGGTCCTAATACCCGAACTTTGTCAATTTGGCCTCTAGGACCTTTAATAGTAATAACTTGCTCTGCAGCAAATTGACCTGGCTGGGAAAGTTCCTTCCACACTTTTAGTTGAGCATTTGCGCCAAATAAATGAATGAAATCCTCTTTACTGACATGGCAATGACGAGCTGATACTGCAATGGGGATTGCTCCAGCTACAGAATTAGACACAAGCGTTTGATGGTTCGTCATTCAAACACCTCCAATTCTTATTTTGGTAAAATGGCTAATAGCTCTGAATGCGGACGTGGAATCACATGCACGGATAATAATTCACCAACACGACGGGCAGCCTCAGAACCTGCATCTGTAGCAGCTTTAACGGCTCCTACATCTCCCGTTACTAGAACCGTTACAATGCCTCCACCCACATGCACTTTACCAACAATGTTAACATTTGCAGCTTTCACCATGGCATCTGCTGCTTCAATAGATCCAATTAACCCTCTAGTTTCAATCATTCCCAATGCTCCATTAATTTCCACACTCATTTAAAATTCCTCCTCTAGACACTTAATTTCGTGACGATTTCTTCAACTATTTTTTGAATCATGGTTGCATTCAATTGTGCTTCTTCATTTACTTGAAATGAAGGAGATGTATCTTGTATATTTTTCGGGTGTTGTGGCTTCGGAATCGAAAGTTCCTTGATGCCATAAGCAACTCGTTTTTTATTGATTAAGTGACGGGCTGAAATATTATCACTTGTAATATTTCCTCCGTATGCCCCACAGCCTAAGGTAAAGGAAGGCATTAAGCTTGTAGTGCCACCAGCAGCACCAACAGACGCTAATGTATTGACTAAAATTCTAGACACTGGCATTTGTGCAGCAAACTCTTTAACAAAGCGCTCGTCTTGAGCATGGATAGCTAAACTATGCCCCCTACCACCAACATCTAATAACTGTTGACAAATGGATACTGCATCCTCATGAGAATTGGCAGTATAAATTCCTAATATCGGTGATAGTTTTTCCATAGAAAATGGATACTCCTTGCCAATTAGATGCTCCTCAGCCACTAATACTCTTGTAGATGAAGGGACATTAATATTTGCCATTTTGGCGATGACTGTAGCTGGTTTGCCAACAATTTTGCTATTCAGTGTACGCGGGACAGGAGAAATAACCTTTGCTAATTTTTCCTTATCTGCTCCTTTTAGTAGCACAGCTCCATTATTGGCTAAGGCTATCATTACTTGATCCTTTACATCCTGATGAACCACAATCGCCTGCTCCGTTGCACAGATAGTAGAATTATCAAATGACTTACTATCCATAATTTGCTGGACAGCACGAGCTATATTTGCCGTGCGATCTATATACGCAGGGACATTTCCTGGTCCAACACCATATGCAGGTTTACCTGAGCTATAGGCAGCCTTCACTAGCCCTGATCCTCCAGTCGCCAAAATTAACTGTACGTCTTTATGTTGCATTAATGCCTCTGTTCCCTTTAATGTGGGATGGGCAATCCATTGAATCAAGCCCTCTGGAGCACCTGCACGAACAGCTGCCTGTTGACATATTTTTAATGCCTCAATCGTACAGTTGACGGCTGTTGGATGGGGACTAAAGACAATTGCATTTTGAGCCTTCAGGGCAATTAGTGTTTTATAAATCGCCGTAGCAGTTGGATTTGTAACAGGCGATACCGCTGCAATAACCCCATACGGATAAGCAATTTCTACCTGCTGTGCTACTGAATCCTCCTGTATAATACCGATTGTTTTTTCATTGCGTATCGATTCATAGACTCCTTTTGAAGCGAGCTCATTTTTTATTTTCTTATGCTCAATGACACCCATCTGTGTTTCTGTAACAGCTAATATGGCCAAATTCTCTGCTTGCTCAAAGGCTGCCTGAGCGATTGCTTCTATAATTCGATCCACCTGTTCTTGCGAAAAGCTTGAAAACTTTTTTTGGGCACTAGATGCTGCCATAACAGCATCTCTTGCTTCTTGAATCGATAGTAAATCTTGATCCTTTATCATTCGACCATCCTCCCATCATGAAAACTTTTTAATGGCGATTAAGTCGTCTGTCTGGGATGGTGCTGATTTAGAGACAACAAATGCTTGCTGCTGATGTAAGCTATCCCAATTTTGCAATTCCTGCGCAGTTAAAGCCTCGTAAACACTAGCAGCAACGACAGGCTGTTGAGACATGCTTATGCTTGGATTCATCGGATGAAATGACTGCCATTCCTGCAGCTCGCCTTGTGTTAGACCTTGATAGCCACCACCCGATTGAGACGTTTGTGAAATTTTCTCCAATACTAACTCAGTAATTTTTGCAATCAATTGATGGTCCATATAATCACTCCTTTTTTACAAACATAGCTACTAATGATTCATCATAGGATTCAATGATTTTTGTAGCATCTGGTAAATAGTCTTTTGGGTAAACTTCTTTTGGGATAATGCCGATGGAAAATTGCATACCAGCATTTTTAGCAAAAAGCATGTCAGCATTTGAATCACCAATCATCACTGTCCGTTCAAGTGGCACATGATAACGTTCCCTTGCTACATAAGCTAAATCTGGAAATGGCTTACTATAAACTGCTTGATCACTTCCTAAAACAAATTCAAATTGCTCTAGAATACCTAGCTGTTTAAGATGGTTCTCCGCTCGAGCAGTTAAATCAGCCGTGATAACGCCTAATTTTATCCCATTATTTTTTAAAGCCATTAATAGCCGTCGAATACCTGGTAGTTCTTTTACAGTTACATGCTCTTGTTTAGTAGTAGCTAAACTTGCTGCAGCTCTCGCCATTGTCACACCCTTACTCCATGCTATACCTTCTTGATAAAGTAAATAGGCAACAATCGTTTCTGCTTCTTGTATACTTCCAATGGCTAATGGACTTGTTGGATCAATGGAGCGACCATTGTCTTTTACACCTATATTTTTTAAAAACTCCTGTAATGTAAAACCAACTTCAAAATCCGAATTTTCAGTTAAATTGAGGTAAAAATTTGTGGCCCATGCTATCCATAAGGAATCCATTTCAATAATGGTTCCATCCTTATCAAAAATAATCCATTCTACTTGATTCATTGGAGGACACATCCTTTTACTCTATTCTCTAATTGCTTCAATGGGCGCTGCAGTAATCTGACTTTCATGCGAAGTAGTCGCTTCTTTAGCAAAACGTTCTTCTGGAGCATCCTCATTAATTTGATGACGAGCCCAAATCCAATAGTAGATACTTGCAACAGCAAAAACAGCTAACGACACGATGAAAAATGTAAAATTGGCAAAGAAGCTTGCAAAGATAGCAATAATTGCTAGCACAAGAGAAACAATTGGTGTAAATGGATATAAGGGTGTTTTAAATGTTCTTACAAGATTTGGCTCTTTTTTACGTAAAATCAACACTGATAAATTCATCGTAATATAAGACACTAATGCCCCGAATGTAGAAATTAAAATGAGATCATCAGGATTGAATAGGATAACAAGCGCTAAGCCGATAAAGCCTGGTAAAATAATTGCCATATAAGGTGTCTGACGCTTTTTATGCATCTTTGCTAAAATGCTTGGTAAATAACCTGCTCTAGATAATGCGTAAACTTGACGTGAATAAGCTAAGATAACACCTGAGAAACTAGCAATTAATCCTACTAATCCTACAGAAGCTAAAATTTGAGCTAGCCAGTACGTATTACCAAACGCCGCTGCAATTGCTGCTGGAAGTGGATCTTCCGCAACAGTCATAACATCTATACCAGCAAGACCTATTGCCACAGTTGTCGTTAAAACGGACAACACTAATAACGTAATCATTCCGGAGATTAAGCCCTTTGGCATGTCCTTTTGTACATCTCTCGTCTCCTCAGATAGCATTGGTAGCATCTCAATGGCTAAAAATAACCACATAGCATATGGCAAGGCAGACCAAACCCCTTTAAATCCACCAGGTATTAAATCACCATTTTCAGGGAATAAATGAGCCACATTAATTTGTGGTAATCCAACAAAATACATTAATACTAATAATCCAAGTGCTATAAAGACGAGCACCATTTCAATTGTTGCATATTCCTTTATACCGATAATATGGACACCCATAAATAGGGCATACATGAAAGCTGCTGCTACTACTGTCGGAACGGATGGGAATAAAAAGCTTATATAACCACCTATACCAATGGCAATAATCGGTGCAGCAATCACATATTGAAGCACAACGCCAATCCCTGTAATAAAGCCAATATATCTTCCCATTGCACGTCTAGCAAAAGAGTATGGGCCACCTGCATACGGTAACATCGTCGATAATTCTGAGATTCCTAAGGTCATCGTTAAATACATAATAGCCATGAAGAGTGTAGCGATTAGCATCCCTAAGTAGCCAGATTGACTTAACCCAAAATTCCAACCAAAATAATTTCCTGAAATAACAATCCCAACACCAATTGTCCATAAATGAATCGGTGTAAGGGCTTTCTTTAATACAATTATTTCACCCTTTTTAGAAGACATATCATTCGCCACCTTTTCTCATATTTAGATGTTACAGTACTCTACTTTTTTCCAAATATGCATTCATTAAAGCATCACTCTGCACTGTATAGTTTTCACCTAGTAATCTTGTTGTTTCATTATCGCGGCTACCTATCCAAGAAATAAGCTGTAGTCTTCTCATTAAAATAAAAGTTGGAATCATTTCAATTTCTTCATCCGTTAAGGTTCTTATTTTACTATAGCCTTTTAACCAAGAAGCAATTAAATCATCTAGGTAAGGCATATGCTCTATAAAGCTTACTGACGTGGCTAAATCATATAAAAACCAACCAAAGCCACAATCATCAAAATCGATAACCTTTATTTCATCTCCACAAATTAATAAATTGGCTAGACGTAGATCTGAGTGTATTAGTCCAAATCTTGTCTTACTTTTACCAAACGCTTCTAACTTCTTTTTAATAATAAGAGATGCTTCTTCATATAAAGCTAATCGTGACGGTGTCATACCAAGGCCATCCTGCCACCTAGCCCATTTCGGTGAGTTTCCTACAATCGTGTCATAATCCCACGTCATTCGTTTAAAGTCTTTATAATACTCATGCTGCTCAATTGTATGTTTATGGAACATCGCGGTAATTGTTCCTAATGTTTCAAATTGTTGAATTAAATCTTCTTCGTTATTTTCATCCGGTGCATTTCCCTCCAAAAATGTAAATAACGTGCTATAATAGATGATGTCATTTAATTTATGAGCATGTACGTAGTCACCGTCATCTGCTCGAATTGGTAATGATACATCGATGGGAGATTGCTCGTGTAATGAGTTTAACCAAGCAATCTCCGCTTCTATTTCTTCTTTTTTATGATAATTTGGTCGACTAATTCTCAAAATATACTTTTTACCTTGTCCATCCTCTACTAAATACGTAGAGTTTTCGGAATAATCAATCATTTTACAAGATGCGCCTGCTAAACAGCTGAATTCCTTCAAGGCATCATGCGCAGCTTGATGAAAATTAGATAGTACAGCTTCTAAATCTAAGAAATCCATTTGTCCCATTTGAAAACCCCCTTGTTTACAAATCGCCAATCTTTCTACCCCTTCAATAACGTGCAAACTTTACAAGCTGTGCAGCCTCTTTAATACCTGCTTCACATTTTTCAAGTAACTCATCACAGTATGCTTTATCGCATAATAAGCCTGGTTTAAATTGAAGAACTCGTGTATCGAGCATTGAATAAATTGCCCACACTCCATGCTTGTACAGGGAGCTCATTACATGCTTTGCCCCTTCAGGATGATTAAACTCTAGCCCCATGACAACTCCTAATTGACGAATGCCAACAAAGAAATCCGGAAATTTCTGTTGGATACGCTCTAAGCCTGAACGTAAATAACGTGCGACATATTCCACATTTTTAACTACTTCTGGTCGTTGGGAAATTTCTAATACCTTCATGGCAACAAAACATCCAAGCTCAGCACCACCGAAAGTAGAAATATGGGCTAGTCCATCCTCCTCCATCCAACCGCCAGCTCGTTCATTTACAACGGTTGCTGCAATTGGGTAAATACCTCCACTTAAACCTTTGGCTGTCACTAGTATATCCGGCTTCACACCATAATGATCAATACCCCATAGCTTCCCAGTTCTCATTAATCCAGTTTGCACTTCGTCTGCAATATATAGTGCACCGTAGCGCTCACACAAGGCCTTTACCCCTGATAGATAATTGGCATTCGGTAAAGGGAAACCATATGTTGCCGGAATTGTTTCGATTATAACGCTCGCTACATCCCCTTTGGACAGCTCTCGCTCCATCGCCGGTAAATCATTAAACGGCACATGTACAAATTCACTTGGATCGCCTTCACTTAAAAATGGCTTAGAGTAACGTTCATTCCCTAATGACACGGCTAAACCACTATGTCCATGATAGCCATTTTTAATCGAAATGGTTTTTTTACGTTTTGTGGCATAGCGAGCGCATTTTAAGGCAACATCAATCGCTTCACTTCCACCACTTGAAAAAATCGTATATTTTAAGCCTTCTGGTGTGCAGGCTGCTAATTTTTCAGCTAATTGGGCACGAGCTGTTGAAGGAAAATGATGATTACCAATATCAAAATAATTTGTTCCTTCAATTAAAGCTGCGATTACCTCTGGATTACGATGGCCTAAATTATAGGTTCCGCCATTTAAATGGGCATTCATTAATTTTTTGCCATCTACATCATAAAAGTAATAGCCTTCTCTTTTTCCGATGACGACATCAACGCCATCTATTTGCCATTGTTTTGTTTTCCCTGGATTCCACCAGTCAATTGATTTTTGTAAGGTCGCTTGTTTATTCGCAAAATAATCCATGTTTTCCACCTTCCTATACGTTGACATCCTCCAAAATTTCACCTGCTATTAATAGTTCAACCTTTTTTTGGGCCAAGCGTTCTTGCCATTGCGTAGAGCTTTTTTGATCTGTAATCACCATAGCAACATCTTCCAAATGACAAATATGTGCGAATGTGGAGACTCCAAATTTCGTGTGATCTGCTAAAATAATCGTATTTTCAGCTCGTTCTATTAATTTCTTTGAAATAGCAGCTCCAGTAATATCATAATCTGTAATGCCCTCATTTAAAGAAATTCCGCCTGCAGCTACGAAGGCTTTATTTGCCTTTAATTGATTAAAAAACAAATCAGCTAAAGTACCACCCATAAATTTTTGTCGATGCTCATACTCACCTCCTGCAAAAAGCACTTTGCCTTGAAAGCATTCTGCTGCTAATGAAAGAACCGGGAGAGAGTTTGTTACCACTATTACATTTGGTTTATCACTTAAATAACGAACGATTTCATAGGCTGTTGTACCATGACCAATAAAAATAACGTCTCCATCCTCCACAATACTCGCTGCAGCCTTACATATCATTCTTTTCTCTAAGTTGTTGAGTGAAGTTTTCTGTTCAAATGTCCGTTCATACTTTTCTTTAGCCTTCACGGCACCTCCATAAACTTTGTGCAGGAGCCCTTCCTTCTCCAATCGGTCCATATCTCTACGTATAGTCTCACCTGATACGTTTAATAGTTGTTCGGCATCACTTACCTTTACTTTGCCTTCTAAATCTAAAATATCTAAAATTACTTTTTTGCGTTCCTCAAACGAAAGGGACATACACAATCACTCCAAACACATAGTAGAATCCAACAAAATCCACAAAACCAACATTCATATTCTGTATTTATGTGGATTTGTTTTGAATTTTATAGAATAGTTAGATAATTGTCAATACTATAAATATTAAATTTATCTAAATTTCGTGTATTTTTTCTCCTTAATACTATATTTTTCTACAAAAATATAGTTCCCTAGTAGTTTTATGATAACTAGGGAACTTGTTTAGTTTGATTAAAATACAACATCAATCCAAATTAATCCAAACACTCTTCACTTCCGTGTAATTTTGTAAAGCATACGAGCCCATTTCCCTGCCGATGCCTGATTGCTTATATCCTCCAAATGGAGAAGCAGGGTCTGTCATATTATAACAATTCACCCATACTGAACCCGCATTTAATTTTGCAGCTAATGAATGTGCGTTTTTTAAATTCTGTGTCCAAATGCCTGCTGCTAGCCCAAAATTCGACTTATTTGCTCTTTCTACTAATTCATCCAAACTATCATATTCTAGCACAACAACTACAGGTCCAAAGATTTCTTCTTGTGCAATTGTCATCGTATCAGAAACATTTGTAAAAATAGTAGGCTCCATAAAATAGCCATTATCAGTTGATTTACCACCACATGCTAATGTTGCTCCCTCTTCGACACCTATTTCAATATAGTTTTTAACACGATTTAGCTGTTTTTCCGAAACAAGTGCTCCCATTTGTGTAGCAAAATTTAAAGCATGACCCTGTTGAATTTTTGAAGCATAGCTCACCATTTGTTTAATGATCTCCTCGGACTGGCTACGATGAACAAATACTCTTGAACCCGCACTACAAACTTCACCTTGATTGGCCATTATACCCGAAAGAACACCTGGAATTGCTGTACTTAAATCAGCATCCTGCAAAATAATATTAGGAGACTTTCCTCCAAGCTCTAATGTCACGCGTTTCATTGTGTCAGCTGCTTTTTTCATTATGCCCTTTCCTACATCTGTAGAGCCAGTAAATGCAATTTTATCGACTTTCTCATGTATCACTAGCGCCTCTCCAGCAATTGGACCAAAGCCAGGTACGATATTAATAACACCTGGAGGAAAGCCTGCCTCAGACACTAATTGAGCAAAATAAAGTGCAGACAGTGGTGTTTGTTCCGCAGGCTTAAGGACAACAGTACATCCAGTTGCTAATGCTGGGGCAATTTTCCAAGAAACCATCATAAACGGAAAATTCCAAGGGATAATCTGCCCTACTACACCTACTGGCTCATGTCTTGTATAATTTAGGAAATTACCCGCTACAGGCAGAACTTGTCCCATATTTTTGGTTGCCCAGCCCGCAAAGTATCTAAATTGCTCAACAGCATTTGGAATATCATTGCCCAAAACCTCATTAATCGGCTTACCATTATCCAAGGCATCAATCTGAGCGATTTCCATTTTATGCTCTTCCATTAAATCCGCTAGTTTTAGCATCAATAAGGCTCTTTGAGCAGCATCCATCTTTGACCATGGTCCATGATCAAAAGCATCTCTGGCTGCTCCCACTGCTGCATCTATATCCTCCGCTTGTGCTTCATATACATCCGTTATTTTATCTCCAGTAGAAGGATTTATGGTATCGAAGGTTTTCCCGGCTTTTGATTGAATGAATTCTCCATTAATATATAAGCCCTTTGTTTCCTCTAAAAAAGCTTGCACCTTAGGTAATAATTCAATTGCTTGTGGTAATTTCATCTCTAGCATCTATAGACCTCCTTATTAAATTGATTGATCTAAAATATTATAGATGTCCTGCCTAGACATTTTGCGTGGATTCGGCACCATGTACTGAGCATCATGGAAGGCAATATCAACTAAAACATCGATATGCTCTTTGCTTACACCAATAGCACTCAACTTCTCAGGGATACCAGCTTCTTTCGTTAAATTCTTCACATAGGCTACTGCTGCTTTGGCTGCCTCCTCTACCGAAAGTCCTTCGATATTGACACGTAAGGCTTCAGCAATATCTTTAAATTTCTCAGGATTCGCAATCCAATTGTATTCTAGTAAATAAGGCAATAGAATAGCATTGACAATACCATGTGGAGCATCATATTGCGCACCAATAGCGTGTGATATCCCATGTACCATTCCTAACCCTGAATTAGCCATTCCTAAGCCTGTAATAGAACTAGCCAATAACATGCCATGCATTGCCTCTGTATTTTCACTATGGGCAATGGCAGGTAATAATGATTTTCCAATGACTCGCACCGCATGTAGATTAAGTGCATCGGTAAAATGTGAGCTCCAAATAGATACGTATCCCTCAATAGCATGTGTTAAAGCATCCATCCCTGTTGAGGCTATTAGACCACTTGGCATAGCACGTAATAAGCTTGCATCTAATATCGCTACTCTAGGGAATAAATCTTCTCCAAAAACTAATTTTTTCGTTTTCAATCCATCTGTCTCGTCCGTAATAACTGCTGCATTTCCACTTTCACTCCCTGTTCCAACCGTCGTTGGAATAGCAATTAGCGGAAGTGCTTTTTCAGTATATTGATCGAAGCCATAATAGGTTGAAATAGAGCTCTCATTTGTTAGTACAATTGCTAAAGCCTTGGCACTATCAATTACACTACCTCCTCCTACAGCTACTAAAGCTGAAATCTCTTTTTTCCTATAGTTATTGGCAGTTTCATCAATACTTGCAACATCTGGATTAGGTTTTACCTCGTCATAAATCAAAACCTCCATATTTTCAGGGATTTCACCAAGCACATTCTTTAAAATACCCGAGTGCTTAATTCCTTGATCTGTGACCATTAAAATACGATGAGCACCAATTTCTTGTAGAACAGGCCCCAAATTTTTTATAGAAGATACGCCTGTATAAATCTTCGTTTTGGCATTAAAAACAGTTTCCGAATATGCATTCATTTTTAATCCTCCCTATCAAGTTAAATATCTCTCTGCAAAAACACTATAAAATTCAATCGCATCAAAAAAGGCATTCATTTCAATATGTTCATTTGGCTGGTGTGCTAAATTTTCATTGCCGGGACCATAGATGATTATAGGTGCATTTGTAGCAACTGAAAAAACAGAGCCATCAGTATAGTAATTAACACCCTTTTCTTGTAATGTCACATTGGATAATTCATTTTTCACCGCTTTCAATTGTGCTAATAATGCTTGGCTACCTGAATAATCAATTGAATTTAAATCATGAAGCACATGGATCTTTGCATTGAAGTCATGTTCTGTCTTTTGAATTTCTCCAATAATTCCTTTTATATCCTCTATTATTTCTTGATGAGATAGCAACGGTGTGGATCTAATATCTATACGTATTGCACAATAATCTGGTATTACATTTGTAGTAACCCCTCCTTTTATCGTGCTGATGACAAGTGTCGGTCGACCTAATAAGGGATGCTCTTCCACTGCTCTAAATGAATAAGTTTGCAAGGCGCTTATAATTTTGTGCATATGCGTAATAGCATTTATGCCATTTTGAGGCATTGAACCATGTGCCGTTTTACCAAAAGTTTCAATCTCTAACCATAAAACACCCTTATGCGCGCAAAAAATCTCCCCGCTGCTCGGTTCCGCAATAATAATGGCACCTGCATTTTTTACAATATCTGTTTCAATGGCTTGTTTTGCGCCTATGCAATCCACCTCTTCACCTGCTGTCCCTAAAAACAATAAATCTCCTTTTAAAGGAATCTTTTTTTCCTTTAAAATAATCATTGCCTCTAGTAAGGCAGCTACTCCCCCTTTCATATCTGTCGTTCCCCTGCCATACATTTTGCCATCAATGATTTCTGCCGAAAAAGGCCCGTAATCCCAAGGTAAATCCCCAACAGGAACTGTATCCAAGTGACCACTGAACACCAAAGATGCATTCTTTTCTTTTGCATTACTTAATAGTCTTACAATGATGTTTGCTCTAGCATCATCTATCATTTGAATATCTACTTCTAAGCCGTAGCTCGTACAATGCTCAGCTATTTTATGAGCGACTACCAGCTCATTAGCAGGTGGATTAACGCTATTGATTTGAACTAAAGTTTGTAAGAATTGCGTTGCTCTTTCCTTATTAATCAAAATAACACCTCCCTTCCTAGACTGGATCACAATAGAAATGTAGCGTATGTTCCTAGTCAATATTGTTAAGAATCTAAAGCTACTAATCAAAAAATAAGTGAAAATTACAAAAATTTAGTGTATTATACTAGTAATCTCACCTTTCACTTACTATAGCATTGTATTTTTTGGCTAAGTGCCAAAAGAATGCTTCCATTTTTTTATAAAATAAAATTACTATGATGTTGCTCAAAGCATACATAACCATCTTTTCATTCATACATTATGAGGTGATTAACTTGCGGATAAAAGATGTTATGCTTTTACAAGAATTTACACATGCCAAGATTATCGCTGGAAAAGATTTATTGGAAAAGGAAGTAACAGGTGCTACAATCGTGGACGCACCAGATGGATTTGCTTGGATTGAACGAGGTAATTTCATTCTTACAACGGGTTTTCCATTCTTAAAAAACGAAAGTAGCTTAGATGAAACATTAAAAAAATTAATTCTGACACTCTCTGAAAAAGGTGTTAGTGGCTTAGGCATTAAAATTGGTCGGCATGTTCCGTCTATTTCCATAGACGTGCAGTATTTTGCAGAACAGAATGGGATTGTTATAGTTGAGCTGGACAACCAAATTGCTTGGGCAGATATGATTATTCCAATTGTCAATCATATTAATAATGAACAAAGGCTCGAATTAGAAAAAGTAAAGAATATCTATGAAGAATTTCAATATTTCTTATTATCTAAAACGGATTTTCAACAATTACCATTATTAATTGAAAAATTGACTTCCCGAAAAACTACTATTTATTTACATTCCATTGATAAGTTGTATAGCTCATTTGAATTGACATCCGTTTATGAAGAAATTACTTCAGAGATTATCCATATTATTAAAACAAAAAACCTAACGAAAGAAAGTTTTCAGGAGCTGCCCATCCAAGTATATGTGAAGCCGATTTATGAAAACCGATATCTTGAGGGATGTATTATTCTTTGGGATTGTCAAGATATTCACGCGCCATGGGAAAAGGTTGCCATTTCACAAGCAACTGCTATTCTATTAACTGAGCTACAAAAGATAAAAAGTATTATTTCATTATCTCAGCAAAATAGAAGCGGCTTTCTAGTAGATTTATTACATGGAAAATTTAGTAGTACTGAGGAGATTATTCGAGTATCAAGAGAGGTCAATTGGGATTTGAAGGATCACCCGTATCAATTACTTTTAATTGAATTAAAATTCCCGGATTATAACAAACAAGATACACTTATCTTAACATCAAATTTTATCTTCTTATTGGAAAAGTATACTTTAACCAAGATAGGGTTTGATTCCAATAATTATTTAGTTATGCTGTTAGATGCGACAGCAGAAATTGATGTTGCATTTATTTGTGAAAAAATCGATTATCTATTAGCCAAATATAATGTCAACAATGCTTATTTTGGCGGTATTGGGAGATTATATGATTTGCAATCTATTGTAAAAAGCTACAACGAAGCATTAGTGTCATTACATTTTGCACAAGCGAAAAAAAATCAATTATCGAAGGTCATAAATTTTGAACAATTAAACTTTGAACGAATCCTTTTTTCTAGTCAGCCAATTAAAGAAGCTTCATTTCTTCAGCAGGAATACTTAATGCCATTGAAAGAATTCGATGAAAAAAAGACAGCGGAGCTCTATAATACGTTGAAAGTATTTTTATTTAATAACGCCGATTTTAATAAAACCGCTGAGCAGCTTTTCGTTCATAAAAATACAGTCCGTTATCGTCTTAGCTTAATTAAAGAAATCACAAAGCTCAATCCTGAAAAACTACAGGATCAAATTTTATTTTATATTGGCTTCTTACTAGAAGAGCTTCAACTGCCTACTTATCAATAATGGCAGTACCAAAAACAGTCTATTTTTATGTAATCGATAAAAATAGACTGTTTTTTAGATAATTTAAGTTGCCGTATAGCCACCATCCACAGGTATTAAGGCCCCCGTGATAAAGGATGCTTCATTTGAGGCTAAGAAAGAAATTGTATTGGCGATTTCTTCGGGTCTACCTAATCTTCCTAATAAATAGGCATTTTCATAAGCCTGCCGTATAGATTGACCGCCGCCATCTCCCTCGATTAGCTGCTCTGCCATATTCGTGTCTGTTAATCCTGGGCATACTGCATTAACACGAATCCCATACTGCCCAAGCTCTACAGCAGTACTTCGTGTAATACCTACCACTGCATGCTTTGTCATAATATACAAATTATGGTTTTTGGTACCGATCATACCTGAAATAGATGCCAAATTGATGATAGAACTACCCTCTTGTCCCTTTAAATATGGAATGGCATGTTTTGTGCTGAGCATCACACCTTTAATATTGATATTAGCAATTTTTTCAAAGGTGATCACATCAAACGTTTCGGCTGTATTATTGACAAAAATACCTGCATTATTAACAACTGTTGTAATATAGCCATATTTTTTTATTGCTTCCTCATAAAGCTTAGCAATATGCTCTTCATCAGTGATATTACATACTACTGCATGAACATCAAAGCCATCTAGCTGTAATTGTCTAGAAGCCTCCTGTAATTTTTCCACATTAAAATCCGAAATAACGACTTTCGCTCCCTCTTGGCCACATTTCCTCGCTGTTGCAAAGCCGATTCCCTGTGCAGCACCTGTAATCACTACAACTTTATCCCGTAATCTACCTACCATATGGTTCCCTCCTACATTGTCAAATAGCCAGCATCCACTGCAATATGTGATCCTGAAATATTGTTGGAATCATCTGACACTAAGAAAAGTGCTGCATTAATAACATCCTTCGGCGCGATAAAATCTTGATGTGGGAATACATGATGATTGCCAAATGCAGGTGTCGCTTCTTCTCTTGTAGCTCCTTTTTTGTTAGCCAAACGATCATAGGTAGCTTGATTATTAGCCATTGTTGTATCAACAGCGGTTGGACAAATAGCGTTGACATGAATATTATAGGGCCCTACCTCCATTGCTAAAGTTTTGACTAACCCTAATACACCATGTTTTGCAGCCACATAATGCCCTACATTTTGACCGCCTCGAAGTCCATTGACTGATGATACACATAAAATTTTCCCTGCTTGACGATCAATCATATGTGGAAGTACATATTTACAGGTTAACCAGGTACCCTTTAAGCAAATATCGAGCATTTCATCCCATTGCTGTTCTGACATTTCCCATAGCTTGTTATACGATAATATGCCCGCATTTGTTACTAGAATATCGATTTTTCCAAAATGTTCAATGGTCTTTTGGACAGCTAATTCAAGCTCCTGTGCATTACGAACATCCGCTACTAAACCTAAGGCATCTACACCGTGCTTTTTTATTTCATCCACGGTTTGTGCTAATTCCGATTGCTTTGCCATTTCATAGGCAACAGTCGGGACATCCTTCGCAATATCAGTAATCACGATTGCTGCGCCTTCCTCTGCAAACCGTAGAGCATACTCCCTGCCCATTCCTCGAGCACCACCTGTAATAAAGGCGGTTTTCCCAGCTAATTTCCCCATCATCTACACCTCTCTTTATAAACCATCAATACCGCACCAATCTATAGCTGTTAATGCATATGTTTTAGCAGCTTTTATTAAATCCTCAACTAGTACGTACTCATTAGCAGCGTGGGCTACTAAAATACTTCCTGGACCATATATAATAGAAGGAATTCCCTTGGCATTTAAAAATGCTGCATCCGCCACGGCTACAAAGCCATGAATAGTCGCTTCTTCACCGGTTGCTTCTTTGTGTGCACGACTTGTTGCCTGCACAATCGGATGATCTACCGCTACATCAAATGCAGGCCAATGCAATAAAAATTCAACTTCTGGAGGATTATTTCGTAACCATAAATCATTCTGCACAGCTCTTTCTACATGTCCTAAAATTTCTGCCTTTACTTCCTCAAAGGTTTCCTTAGGATGGTGCCATACTGCATATTGAATCGTACAATAATCCGAAACGACAAACGGTAAATCTACATCATAGGATTTTCCATGAATGATGCCAGGATGAATTGAAAAATGTCCTGGTTCAAACAGCTCATGTTTTTTCGTAAATCCCCACTCCTCTTCTAACTGTTGTAGAGCCTGTACAATATACATTCCTTTTTCAACAGCATTGATACCAACCTCACCATGCTTCCCACCAGCCCGAATAAACTCTCTTCGTACAGATGCATGTGTTGTTTTCCCTTTGACTGTAATGTGCATTCGAATGACACCTGGACTAACTGGCACTACAGCTAAACTTTGTGGTGGGCCAGAGGGTTCAGATACAATTGCAGCATCAGCCGTATAGCCTCTTTCAACAGTAGCAGTAACACCTAGTTCATGGTCCATTGTTTCTTCACCGACAACCGTTTCTAGCAATAAATCCCCCTTCAATTGCACGCCTAATTTCTTCAAGGCTTTTGCTGCCATTATTTGAGCAGCAATTCCACCTTTCATATCGCAGGCGCCACGTCCATAAAGTCTGCCATCTTCCACTCTACCCGAAAAAGGATCATTAAATTTCCAATCTGAGTTTGGCCCTGGAGGCACTACATCGATATGTCCATTAAAAATAAGTGATTTACCGCCATTACCAGAGCCTTTCATTCGTCCTACTAAATTTGGCCGTTGCTCCTCAACCTCCCACATATCTACTTCATCGCAAATCCCTTCAAAGATTGGCTTCAAAAATAGCTGTACATTCTTTTCTCCACCAATCACTTCAGCCTTGTTGACCCCATCGTAATTTGGGTTTACACTTGGAATTTTCACCATATTACTTGCTAATTGAATGATTTCTTCACGCATCTCATCTATGGTAGCTAATACGTCTTGCTGAATGTTTTCAACTGATAATGTATTTTTCATATTATTCCTCCTGTTTTACTCATTTTTCAAGCCGATATTCGCCATGGCTGGTTCCGTTTCTGTTGCGTTCTGCGAAACTGCCTTTTTATTTTGTCTTGCTGTTTCTACATCTTGCCATAGATCCTCAACATGTGACTCTATTGGTTTCATAAACCCAGCGATAATCATAATAATAGTTGTTATTATCAGACCGTATACACCAGCAGACCATCCTAAATCTGCAATAAATGCTGGCTCGGTTACAGTTAGTGTCATGGATACAATTGTGCCAACAATCATTCCTGCAATTGCACCCTCTTTATTCGCACGCTTCCAATATAGACCCAGAATCACCACAGGGAAAATCATAATTATCCCTTGATAGGACAATAATGCTACATTAATTAATGCCCCTACATCTACTGTTGCTAATACTGCACAAATGGCTCCTATTATAAATACTGAAATTCTTGCAATTTTCATTGCTGTTTTTTCAGAAATATCCTTTTTCATAACGGTCGCAACATCTCTAGAAATCGATGTTGACATAGCTTGAATAATTCCACTTACTGTTGCAATACTTGTCGCCATAATAACTGTAGACATGAGAGCAAGTACGAATGGTCCCATTTGTCCAGCTGCCCACATGTACGCTTCTTCAGGATTACTTCTTGCTGTATCATTCATATACAGTACATTTCCGAGTAGCTGGAACGCTACATAGAAGATCCCTCCGATAATAGGCGCAATTAATGCAGATTGTTTGATGGAGCGAATACTATCTGAGGCAAATAATTTATTATACACCCATGGCCACATGAATCCTCCTAATCCACTAGTTATAATAATCGACGTCCAAAACGGAGTAGGTAATTCCCAACCAGGTCCAGGGAATGTTAATGTTTCAGGATAGTTAGCCACTAAAGAATCCATACCTGAAGATATTCCTCCAGCAAATTTAAAAATCATATAAATCATTACACCTGTCCCAACGAAAAACATAAAAGCACCTTGGAAAATATTCGCTGTAATGACTGATTTCATTCCACCTAATGAAACATAAGCAAGCACAACAATAATGCCAATAATCATCCCAACAACAGGACTAATTAAGCCGTTCGTAGCATAGTTGAAAATAACGCCCTGGGTAATCCATTCCATTAATAGCCATGGGGCAGTAAACACAATTCCTGCAATACCGACAACTAAACGCACCATGCTGCTTTTGTAGCGTAAATCCATTAACTCAGCCTGCGTACCAATATGATATTTTTTACCCCAAATATATGTTTTTTCGGCAACCAAATACATGGAAAGCATTGTTAAGGTTGCATATGTCAGTACGTAAAGACCAATAAATCCATAACCCACTGAATAGCCTGCAAAAGCCGTAAATGTGGCTCCAACATACCAGGTTGAAAATACGGCTAATGAAATTGCCATAACCCCAAAGCTTCCTCGTGCAGTTGCATATTCCTCGAATGACTTAACACCAAAATTTTTAGCATTGATTGCAAAAACGATGACAAAGAAGATGACAATAAAGGTAATAGATAGCATTAACGAGTCACCTCTCTTTCTAGCAATTCCGCTTTCGTTAAAGGCTCAATATCAATATCTAAATCCCCATACTTGGAATCTACAAAATACCAAATTATTAATAGCGCAAAAATCAAGATATTCATAGAAATTTGCCAAAAATATGCAAAGGATAAACTGAAAATTCTTGGCTCAATTTTATTACTAAAATCAAATAAGCCTGGAAAACTTGCTAGTAAAATTAACCCGATAAAGCAAGCAGAGAAAATGATATTTCTTGTTACAACTGATTTCAAATCAATCACCCCTTGTGTCTTTATATCATTATTCAAACATTTAATTGCTGCTTTAAAGCATTTATTTGTTAAACCGGTTATTGTACATATTATTTTTAGGTCAGTAAAAAGTCAATAAATTATCAGATTATTATTACTATTTTGAATATAACCAAAAACATGCTAATTCTTTTGTTTATTGTCCAAAATTTTTTATTGAAAATTTGTTTTAAGAGAAGATAAAAACCCTCCATAGCTAAATGCTACGGAGGGTTCATAGTTGTTATTTCATTAATTCTTCTACAAATTCAAGTGGAACATAGGTTTTTGTTGGCTCTAACAAAGCTGGTGCTGCTTCAAAGTGACGAATTGCCTTATTATAACCATATTCTTTTTGACCTCGCGTAATTGTATAAGATCGTGCACCTTTAGAAACAATTGCGCCTTTTCCTGTTGATTCTACAGTAAAGCCTAATTCTTCAGCAATTAAGCGTAATGGTACCATTTTTGTTCCATCTACTTCATAAAAATCTTTATTAATGATTTCTTGTACAGCAGATTCAGATGGCTCCCCTTCTTCAGGATCAACCTCACTTGGCTTTTCAGTAATTGTATCAATTACAACCACTTTTGAAGGTGGTGTTTGAGCTGGAATGCTCATTGTTGCGATTGTATAAAACACTAGTAAATGTTGCTCTGCTAAATCAGCTACTTTTACTTCTTTACCAGATAGGCTAAGTAATTTTGTCTGTTCACCAATATTAAGTTTTAACGTGTTATTTGTATTGACTAAATCTTTATTGAAAAAGTCAAGCTCAACACTTCCCATTTCTTTTGTTTCCACAATAATTGCCTCTGGGTTATATTGAGGCGGATAAATCATAATCATCGGCTTATTGGCATACGTATAAGCCGTTACTTTATCACCCTTTTGAAGCTTAACCTCTTTACCCGTATTATCAAATACTAACGTATCGTCAGTGACCACAAATACATTTATATTTTCGCCATCTTTCACCGTATAATATGTCGCTTTATTACGAGTTTCAACATTTTCTACAGTGCCAGCTACTTTTATAAAAGTAGGCTGAATTTGTGGATTTTGCTCCTTATTATTAGCTGCATTTGTCACAGCTGCTGCTTCTTCGTTTGCGAATGCAGATGGAACACCGATTGCGCTCCCGATTAATAAAGCTGTCATCGCAAATGGTACGACTTTCTTCATTTTCATAAAAAGCATCTCCTTCATCATTTCGAATTCATAAAAGTAGTCGTATTCAAATGAAAAAGGTTACAGCTCCATATTTTATTTGATAGTTATCCTAAAATTCTTCCTCCATATTTATTTAGGAGGCTATTTAAAATATAAATTGAAGTCTATTTAGGACACGCTGTAAAAAGTATTGATGCTCGCTCTGCTTTGTTCGGATATCCAAGGCGACATCGGGATGATCAGTAATTACACCGTTGACATTTTTCTCAATAAATTCATGCAATGAGCGATCCTTATTTAACGTCCATACAAATAAATCAATTTTCTGTTGCTTCAAATCAGCAATTAGCTCAGCTGTCACCCAAGATTCCTCAAGAGCTATAAAGTCTACTGTTTCAACCATTGGTCCGATATTTAAAGCATAGACTATACCTACACGTAAATTTGGGGCCAATTTTTTTAATTGGGTCATCATTTGTGGATCAGAGGATTGCACATAATATGAATCAAGCACCTTATAAGCCCGAAGCTTTTCTACTAATTTGGGCAGAGCATCTTCTGTTTCCTTTCCATGTACCTTGAACTCAATTAACAATGAAACGTTTAAAGCCTTTGCAATCTCAATAAAATCATCCAAAGAGGAAATTTTATCGCTAAAACCATTTGCATGGATCTTCAGCGTTTTTAATTCGCCGAGTGTCATATTGGCAATCACACCATTTTTCCCGGCTAATCTTCTTAAGGTTCGATCATGAAAGACCACAAACTCCCCATCAACAGTTTGCTGAATATCAATTTCGATTAAGTCTGCTCCAGCACTAGCCGCACTAACAAGACCACTGATTGTATTTTCCACATTGCCTGCTGTGTAGCCTCGATGAGCAATGATTTTAGTATCGGGTGCATAGACACTTTTCTCTAAAGAGATAGTGTTCATCACGCTTAAAGCAATAAAAACAGAAAATACAATAAATGACAGTGGTTTTAAACGCCTTTTCTTAAACTTCGGCACCTGCGAAAACTTGCCTAAAACAGATGTATTAAAGGTAATAGCCACCATTACCTGTGAATAGGTTGCTTGCAGTAAAGTGAATAACACGACAAAAACCATTTCTAAAAATGCCAATGTCATCCCTGCTGTAAGAAGCGCCATACTGGGCATAAAACGCTCCAAAATATACAATGGCAACGTACCGATAATCGTAACTCCTACTAGGACAAGTAAATGGCCAGTTAAAAGCATAACTAATAAAACGAGGATTTCAAACAGACCACGTTTTGAGAAACGCCAGCTCTGTATCAATGATTGGAAAATAGAAATTTTGGGTTGTACCGTAAAAATTGGTAATGTTAATATACTACGGATGCCTATGATAACTAAAATACTAGCGACGGCTGCATACATTAGTCTGCCCTCATGAGTACTCATAATCTCTTCCATCAAAAAACGTGGTATAGTAATTGCTTGAGTTAATGTTAAAGGTAACATAAACGAAGCCAATGGTAATAACAGAACAAGATAAACAATAAAAAAAAGTATTTGCACACTAAAAAAAGAAAAAACCTTTCGATTTAATCGCTGCCAAATGGTTAGAAATCGGTATCGAATGCCTCTTTGTTGGTAAAAGGCCATTAAAAAAAGAAAGCCCATTTCATAATAAATAAAAAGCAAAAATACCATTATTACCAAACATAACATCAAAATAACAAAGGGATGTGAAATAAAGCTTTGAATATTTTGCTCAGTAATATGCGTATAACCTGTAACCCGCAGCATTAATTTGAAGACAATCGTTGACACAGGTAAAAAGAATAAAAACTGACATAACCGAATAAGCGCGAAAACCTGTATATAATCAAAGCGATAATGATATATATTGTAGATAGCATGTCGCATTACTTGTCCAGCTCTTTGCATTTAAATCACCCCAGTCCATACTACCGTATTCCCCCATTTTCGCTTACTACACATGTTCCTATATAATATGCTTAATTTGCAAAATTACGTTCATCAATAGAAATGAATTTGAATTTGTCTCATATCATATGCCAGAAAGATGCTTAAGATTTGTGTATTTATAGTATTAGACAATTTTCTTGAAACTTTTAGATAGGTCATCCAGTAAATACTATAATGGAGAAGAATTTAAGGGGGTTAGGTAATAATGACACAGAAGAGTTTTAATCTTGGGGATATTATTAGTACGAGTATAGTTCTTGTTATGTTCCTGGCTATATTTTTTGTCATGATTCATATGATAAAGAAAATGAAAGCTACTACCCCTCTGCCCCCACAGCAGACATTACAGCAACAAGTAGAAGCACTAACAAAGCGTGTACAAAGCCTCGAACAACAACTTGACAAGCTATCCCGCACAAACGGGCAATAAGGCGCCCACCTCTTGAAGCTAGAAAAAGAGGTGAGTTATCATTGCCCAATTACAGAAAACTATAACTAAAATCATTTCTAAAACATTAAAAAATCGCTGTCAGGATTAACCCTCACAGCGATTTGCGTAAACAATACGGCCATCAACAACCGTGTAGACCACTTTTACATGCGGTAATTTTTCAATGTCAATATCCAATAAATCCTCCTCAAAAATGGTGAAATCTGCAGTATAGCCTTCTTCAATCTTACCACGAAAATGGTCCTGGCCTATTATTTGCGCAGCTCCAATAGTGTAAAGGTGCACTGCCTCATGGCGTGTAATCTTCTCATGAGCATTATAGCCGTTATGTGTCTCACCGAAGTTTCGTCTTGTCACCGCTGCATAAATACCATGCAATGGATTTGGCACTTCAATCGGAGCATCACTGCCACCTGCGACAATTAATCCCCGCTCTAAAAGCGATTTTAACGGATGCAATCCTAGTGCTCGCTGTTCACCCAGTCTAGCTAGCTCTGCTTGAAACTCTCCCTGCACAAATTGCGGCTGCATATCCACTGCAACGGGTAAGGATGCTAGTTTTGCTAAAATTTCGTCATCTACTAAGCTACAATGAATAACACGGTCTACCTGCCCTTGTAGTGGCGGATACTCCTTAAATACCGCTAAAATGGTTTCAATTGCTAAATCTCCAATCGCATGAACTGCCACAGTTTGTCCATGCTGACGTGCAAGTTGAACATAGTACTTTAACTGCTCCGTGGAATGAACAAGCATACCACTATTATTGGGTTCATCACAGTAAGGCTTACGAAGTGCAGCTGTGCGTCCACCAAACGCACCATCAATAAAAATTTTCATCGCACCAAATTCCATATAAGGTGATGATGTCTCCCCCATTTTAGCGATTTCCTCAAATATTGTATGATGCTGCAATAAATGCACCTTAAACGATTGTTGAGCGTCTACAACCTTTCGGAACGCTTGAATAGGTTGCATTGGTGGTCCATAATAGCTTAAATCCTCTGAATGACCGCCTACTAAACCGAATGATAGTAGTGATGCTACAGCCTTTTTCAGTGCATCCTCAATATAGCTAGGTGTGATATGAGGCATGTTGTTTACAATCATATATAAAGCTGTATCCTTTAATACACCAGTTAGCTGTCCTTGTACTTTCTCTATAATGCCCCCCTTGGGTGAAGGCGTTTCATTGGTAATACCCGCAAAAGCGAGTGCCTTAGAATTGGCTAAAATTAAATGATGGCAGCTACGCTTTATAATAAGATGAGCATCACCTAGTGCGTCGAGTTCCATCAGGGTTGGAAAAATAGGTTTATCAAACTGTGTTTCATTCAACCCGATGGCAATAACCCATTCATCACTTGAGGCACTTTTCATTCGCTCACCAATAATAGAAAGTAGCTCATCCTTATTTGTGACGTTCGATACATCGATATGCTTTAATTTTTCCCCATATCCAATTATATGTAAATGACTATCCACAAACCCTGGATACATGACATTTCCTTGTAAATCCTGAATAGAAGTAGCATGTGGCGACAGACTATCGACTGAGCCTGTCGCCACTATTTTTCCATCCTTGACAAGGACAGCTTCAACTGTTTCGCCAACTTTCGCCATCGTGTAAATTTTCCCGCCTGTCCATAACGTTGCCAAAACAATTCGCCTCCTATGCGGTTGCTTCAATTAAACGAGCAGATTCTAAGCGGCGTCGAACAATAACGCCAACCCATGCAGCAAGTACTGCTTTTGCTAAACCTAGAATAATAAATGGCGCTGCACCTGACATAAATGCCCCCATCCAAGAAAGATTCATTGCAAATTTCAACCATACCGTACCAAATGCTAAAGTTATAACCATCCCTATTACATTTGAGACAATCGCATGTGGAATTGTAAGACCAAATTTCTTTAAATAAAGCCCCATGATGATAGCTGTTGGTAAAAAGCCGACAATATAGCCACCAGTAGGACCAAAGAGAATACTAGGGCCGCCAGAAAAATTACTATAAACCGGTAAACCAGTTGCTCCAATTAAAATATATAATAGCACTGATAATGTGCCCAGTCTTGTTCCGAGGATTGTTACAACTAAGCCAATGGCAAGTGTCTGCCCAGTAATAGGTACAGGTGATAATGGGATTGGAATACTGATTTGTGCCAAAACTGAAACAATAGCAGCTCCAAATGCTGTTAATACGTATTGATATGTACTACTCTTTTTCACACTAAATTGCCTCCCCTTGTGCGTTAACTACAATATAAAATAAGTTAACACAAAGATTAAAGCAAATGAAAACCGTTGTCAATCAATTTTGAAAAATAGCTATAAAAAATGAAATTACAATGTTGAGCTAGCAATTTCTTTACAATAAATTTATAAATACCCACTTAAATATAGTAATAGCATCAAGAGAATAGTCCCTTGTATACAACCCATAATTATCCATATTTTCTTTTTACTTATTTTTTTAGAATTCATAAACACTCACCCTTATAAAATTTTTTAAGTCCATCTAAAACAACGAATTGATAGAATAAAAAATACGAAAGCCATTCCTATTAGAATTATTATATTTAACCATATAGAATTGACTGATTGACCTGTCCAAGCAAATGTTAATATGTCATTTACATAGTGTAATGGTAAAGCTTTTGCCACAATTTTTAGAGGTAGAGGCAAAATTTGATAAGGTATTACCCCACCAGATAAAAAAGTTTGTAAGTTTAAAGCTAAAACACTTATGCCAGCCGCTCCTTGCATTGTGGAGCTAATGCCTGTTACTAAAATTCCAAACGAGAATAACGTTACCATACTTAACATTAAAGAAAAAATTACTGCTATTAGATAAATGGGTGGTTGTAAATTGTAAATGAAATGACCACTAACACAAGCAATAATAATGCTAAAAAGGGAAATAATTACTCCCAATAAACAAAAAGAAAGAATGATTCGAATAGAATGTAATGGCGTTATTTGATAAGTTTTCAGTAACTGGGATTCTTTATAGCTAACAATTCGAGTACCTAATGTAAATAAAGCTGTACTTAACAGACATAGTGCTATCATATTTGGAATTAATAAAGTTTTATAGTCCATTTCACCCACAGCAGAATTACCAAATAAAAGTCCTAAAAAATAAATCATGACAAAGGGAAAAATAAAAGTCCAAATTAACGATTGTAAATCTCTAAAAAATAATTTCAATTCAATTAAAGTTAATATGTGAATTGCCTTCACAACATCATCTCCTCTTGCAGCTGAGGTAATTTGACAAATAAATCATCTAATGAACCCGTACTAAATCGAAAATCATCTACTATCAAGCCTTCAGTACTAATTAATTTGAAAAGCTCAAATGTCGTCCATTCTATAGTATCTGTGAAAATTTGAAGTAGATTATTTTTTGATACTACTCTTGAGACACCTGCTATCTTTTGAACCAATGCTATATCCAATTGTTTACATGCTATTAATATTGATTTATCTTTGTTCAGGCTTTGAATAAGTTTTTGAGGCGTATCTAACCCAACTACAGAGCCATGATTCATTATTGCTATCCGATCACAAAGCTGTTCTGCCTCTTCCATATAATGTGTCGTCAAGACAATTGTTGTTCCAGCATCTCTTAGCGAAACAATCATTTTCCATAGTTCTCTTCTGGACTTTGGATCTAGCCCTGTACTTGGTTCATCTAGAAAAACTATTGATGGTGAATGCAAAGTTGCTAAAGTTAAAAGTAATTTTTGTTTCCATCCTCCAGATAGATTTTTAAAATACGTATGACGAAAAGGTTCCAATTTTAAATTTTCCAGTGCTTTTTTTGTATCAATCTGACGTGGATAAAACGAGGCAAATAGTTCAATAGCCTCACCTACTTTAATTTTTGACTGTAAATTTGTATGTTGAAACATTACACCAATGTTTTCCTTCAATTTTTTCGCATCTTTCCAAGGATCATAGCCAAGAACTGTTACTTTGCCAGATGAACATTCCTGCAAACCCTCTATAATTTCAATTGTTGTCGTTTTTCCAGCCCCATTTGGACCAATTATGCCAAAAATCTCTCCTTTTCGAATGCTAAATGTTAAATCTTGAATAGCTTCAAAGGAACCAAAAGATTTTTTTAAATTTTCTATCTGTATAACCGTTTCCATATCAATTCCCCTTTCATAAATTCTTTTTAAAAATTTTTTACCAAAGTGGTTTTTGAGGCTCTTTCATCGGATCATTTTCTTGTAAAGCAAATATATATGGGGATAGTATAAAGTGATATACAGGGATGCTTAATACATAAAAGGCTATGCCAACTAAAATATTGTTAAAATTAAAATTTACTAAAAATAAAAGCTGAATTAATGGTAGCTGTACTAATCCATTTAATTGCATCGATTTGTTTGTACGATACTGTTTTTTTCCACAATGTTTACATGTAATTGGTTTAGCATTATTTTTCCAAAAAAGCATGTGAGCTTGTTTTTTTGACCATGATTCACCACACTGAATACACACTGGTAAACCATATTTTTTCTTTTTTAAATATCTCCTTAAAAAAAGAGCTAATAATTGAAAAATACTAAATATCAAGATACCTTTGACAAAGTCATTTTCTAGCAAACCCAAAATACTCCATGTTTCCTGCTGTATATTTGTGGCTTGTTGACTTCCAAGTTGTTGATCTTTTTTATTTGATAATAGAAACACAAAGGAAATCACAAAAACCGTAAACGTTGTAAGTACAACACGATATTGCCAAGGACTGCTTCTTCGAATACTTTTATGTCGCGCTTTTTGGGCAATCGCCTGTTTTTTTTCAGTTGTAAGCTTTACCCCTTGAAGTTCTTTTAGCATATCTTCTTTAAATCGATTCATGGCGTAACACCTCCCAATCATAATCTCCCATTGCTGCTGCTAGCTGTTTTCTAGCACGTTGCAAGCGTGTTCGGATTGTTGCCTCAGGACAACATACGAGCTGTGCAATTTCCACAGTCGTCATTTCTTCAAAATAATAAAGAATAAGAACCTCTCTGTAGGCAACTGATAAGGTAAACAACGCTTCCACTAGCTCTCGCTTCGTTGACTTAGCTAGAAATTCCTTTTCAGGTGTGACTGCTGTTGTACGTCCAGTTATTTTTTCTAGCAGTGTTAATCGTTTACTTTTCCAGCTTCTTAAATAATCGTGGCTTCGATTGACCGTCATTTTCACTAAATATGTACGTAATGATGATTCCTGGCGAAACTGCTCCTGCTTTTGATAAAAGGCAATCAATACATCCTGCACAATGTCCTCAGCTGTTGCTGTATTTTTCACATATAGATAAGCAACCTTTAGTAAATAGTCACCGTGCACCTCGATAATCTTTTCTATATCCATTGTTGCCCTCACCTTCTTTCTAAACTACTGACGGATGTCAATTCCATTCCGATTCATATTTTTTGAAATTTTTTTCCGCCATAAAAACAACCCGTAATGCTTCATTACGGGTTCGTGTTGTTGAAATACTATTATGTCAATGAAATCAAGGTGACAAA
>NZ_DKJS01000054.1:0-19190 GCF_002455205.1 Lysinibacillus sp. UBA6686
AATTTTGCTAGTACAGAACGACTTCTCGATAATGCACTTTGAAAAAGAACGATGATCGGTCCTTGGCTTGGCACGCTTCGGAACACCCAATTATAGGCGTTTGATTGACCGGATTTTCCGTCTGTTTGATTATTTGCGCATAGGTTTCATCTACATGCAGAACAGATTCTGCTGTTAATGTCGGCTTCGGTCATTGGGCCAAGGCAACAGTTGCATTGTGTATTGGTGGGATGATGGTGAATTTCTTCTATTTCAATCCCATCATGAAAAGAATCATTCCGTTTTTTCTTATGTAATTTACGGTTAACAGTATAAGTAATCGTCGCTGTGCTTTGTTCTTCTGTGTGCTCAGATTCGTTAAAAGACGGATCGTCATCGAATAAGGAGCCTTGTCCGTCTGGCGCTTGATACTTTAATTTTTCCGATTTTGAACCATATAAAGCCTTGGTTAATTGGCGAACTTGTTCAGTCAATGCTTCGATTTGACTGAGCTAATTGTTGCTCAAGCATTCGAATTAATCTTTCATTTTGATTTTCTCGATTAGGAACGTTCGTCAATTCATTCACCACATTTCCGTTCAGTATAAGTTATGGATGATTATGCCATCTTGATAGGTGGGTTTAAAAGACACCTTTTGTAGATTTCGTAATTGCTTTTGGCTGCTGAAGCGATAAACCTTCTAAAAGCTAGCGAAGTTCCTTTTGTGAAAGGTTACGTACTTNNTAAAGTATGGCGAAGCCATCTCTATCAAAATACAAACATTTATAACGGTCTTTACTCGTTCCAGAAAATAAGAAGATGGAATCACTATATGGATCAAGTTTAAAAGCATCCTGAATGAGTGTTGCGATACCGTCAATACCTTTACGCATATCGGTCTTACCGCAAATAATGTAGATGTTCTGCACGCTCGTAAAATCTTGCTTCATTGATTATTCAACTCCTTCATAATCGTTTGGATGATGCGCTCATCTACGCCATTAAAGAAGGAAATTTCAGCACTAGTTGTTTTAATGATGTAGCTCGGCTCAGGAGAGTTTTGTAGTGGAGTTGTTGATGATGAGTTGTCAGTGATTGGATTTAGCGTCACAGGGACAATTGTTAGTTTGGTAGTTGACATAAAGAAGCACCTCCTCTAATCTTTGATACATTTATCGTACCGGAGGTTTATATGCGTTACAGGCTTACCCTTTACATAAAGGAATTTAAAAGTATAGAGCATTTTAAAATAGAACTAGAAAAGAAAAATATATTAATTACTATAATACGAAACGTATTAAGGCAAAATTAAAAATGAGTCCGGTGCAATACCAAACTCATTTTACCCAAGCTGCCTAAAGAAATAACCGTGTCTAACTTTTAGGGGTCACTTCAAAACGAAAACTAAGGTTTTTTAAACTGCTATTTAGATGAATATTATATATTTGTATTAATATTTATATCTCATTGTATTTAGTATTTTTTCCAGCAAACTTTTCAATAGGATATTTCCTATTATTTTTTTGAAGTTTATTATTTATTATATTTACTAAGTCCATATCCGTCTCATTCGCAAACAATATCGCATAAATCAAAACATCTGCTAGCTCATCCTTCATCTTATCTAAGTTCTTTTCAACTGCTTCCTCACTCGTTTTCCATTGAAATAGCTCTAATAATTCACTTGCTTCTAGTGATAAGGAGAGCGCTAGATCCTTAGGATTATGGAATTCCTGCCAGTTACGTTGGTCTCGAAATTGCAAAATATTTTCACGTAGTTGCTCTAACTCACTCATGCTATTCACCTACTTTTTGATATGCTAAAAGTTTATTGCGCAATGCTTCATCACTTGCATAAATGAACAGACCCTTAATTCCACGCTTCATCAAGATATTGATTGAGTTTAGGACGATTTTTTCCTTTGCTTCATTTACATTTTCAATTCCGTCCATACCTGTATATGCACCTTTGTCCATATACTTACTCGTATCAATGCTGATTTCATCTTTAGCAGCGTCATATTGAACAGATGGCCCAAGCACGACACCAACATAATTTAAATCAAAGCCTTGTATTGTATAAATTGATCCAGCCTCGTGAACGGTTTCTGCTTTTTCTGCCCATGTATATTTCGTACTTGTTGTATTCCATGGCAGTTGGTATTCACCATTTGATTCTTTCACGTAGTAGGTCCCACCATCTTTTTTATGTATGTAATCAAACGTTGATACAACACGACTTAAACCGTGCTGAGTATTTTGGGATTTAATTTCATCATGCATGTCCTTCAAAGATTCAAATACTTCAAATTCATAGTTTTTATCTTTAGGAAGCGGCAATAATTTTTTTCGCTTGAATTCGTTTATCCAATTGATTACGTCATCATTTGCTTGCATGCGGAATTGGTTTGTTAACTGGTATTCTTCGTGAAAAGTACTTAATTTCTTAAGCCCTTCTAATGTTGCTGCTCCCCATAGACTCTTCAGTTTTAATACTTGACCTTGATCATAAATAATGACAACTACCTTTGCTAGCTTCAAAAACTCCTCTAAATGATTATTGCCGTGGAAGCCATTATAAGTATCTGGCTTTGTTAGCAATAAATGTGCTTCATCAACGAAAATGATATCAGCCTTTTTTCCCTCTTTTTGCAACATATTAATCAGAGATGTAGGTTTTGCAAAGTTTTTTCCTTTTAAATGTTTCACTTGTTTTGCTATATTTTTATATGTTTTAAACATTTCCTCATGGTTCACAGCTAAATAATTTTCTGTACGATATAAGTTTGAGGATGCTTCTTCAGCTCTTTCTTGAATGGTGTTGAAAATAGAACTTAAGACAACACTTTTACCAACGCCCGCTTCACCTTCAATGACTAATAGACTTCCATATTTACTTGAGTTTTGAGTTACTAGTTTCTCACAAAATTCGAGTACTTTATCTTTTAATTCAAGTTGTTCTAAAGATAATTCTTTGAAAGGAGATAATTTAAAAATATCTTTGTTTTCAATCACATGCAGCTCATTGTCGACAAGCTTTTGTTCATATAGTTTTTGCCAAAGTTCTTCAAATAGTTGTTGATCGTAATAAGGCTTATTGTAGTAGTTATGAGTAAAATCGCTAGCCGTCTTACTTTTATTTTGAAGCGTATATTTTTCATCACCAAGGAAGTAGTTAATCAGCTTTGTCTCTAGATGAAATGTTGCTGAACGATTAAAGTGTTCGTGCTTAATCAAATTTACTTGTTTAATATTTTTACGTGCTTTTAAATGAGCTTTCATACGATTTTTAAAATAAACAGTTTCACCAATATAAGCTTCTTTATTGCCATTTAAAACATAAATGACTGGATAATTTAAATACTGCTCTTTGTTGTTGATTTGATTGATACTTTCTTGTATAAAAGGCCATGATAGTATTTCGATAGCTGTCATTTCTTTACTCCTTATCACAATACTCTGGTTAAAAGATATATATAATTTAACTAAACATAATTTATATTACTATTTTATCATAATTATCCCTTTTTACTTGTAATAGACTGCTGCTCAAATGGAAGCTCCATTATTCGCAAATTATATATACAATCTGCAACTTTAATTCATTTAAGAGGAAATTGTTAAGTTGTGGTCTGGGTTTATCAACATTCACAAAAAAGATAATTTTTCAATTGTAATTTAAGTACTGATAGGCTAGTATTTACGGACAAGCAATATAATATTCTATTCCCTTCAAAGGCATGGGACTGATGCTATAATATCCCAAAAAATATAAACTAAAAAAGATTTCACCTCATGATTTTAAAGGACGAATGCTACAATGTACTATATAAGTGGTGCAACACATTACAACATAAAGAAGCGGTTGGGTCATAGCTTTAAGGACATTACATCAGATGTTTATATTGTTGAAACAGAGGAAATCAAAGCTAATGCATTTGAAAATTTTATTCAGTATATGAATTATTAGAACAAGCTTCGTTTTGGCTTGTTCTTTTCATTTGTCTTCAAACTCTAATTGTCTTCAAACGCTTTACATAATATGATAAGTATGGAAGGTACTACTCTATCTTACACTCTGTCTCTGTAAGCAACGCATTATAGAATTACAACTGCACTTGAAGACAACTTTAACTGATATAATGCCAACGATTACGATGGAGGTTTATGGTTAGTTATGAATATGGTGGAGGAGAAACAAATCTTGGTTATATTTCAGGACAAAATTTGGAGGTTATTGAACAATGAAAAAGAATAATGTTTACAAAGTAATAATTGCAATTTTAACATCTATTATAGTGATGGGTATCATAGCTATATGGTATCTCGTATCTCCCGACAGTTATCTTACAAAGAACAAGCAAGAAAGTTTGAGCCCTGAAGGTGAAAATGCTGAGGTGGTAGAAACAAAAGAAGTAGAACCGGTTGAGATGATCCATAAGCCTGCTACTGATAAATCTTGTCTGTCACCTGAAAACGCAATCGCTTTAGACGAAATGTATGCAAATTACCTAGTGTTTAAACGAGTGGCACTTAATGAAGATGGATCACTAAATTTCGATAACGCAATCAGCGCTTATAACGGCATCACTCAGAACTTAGCTACATCGACCCTTATGACCAACATAACGGCTTATGACAAAGAAGTATACAAAGTGGTGAACAAATGGGCTGAAGACGCTTCTAATGTCTCAGATGACATGCTAGGATTCATTCAAGGTACGCTAGAGCTGAATGACTCTAATTTAAATATCTTCAGAGCTTCGTTTGATGATCTTGATAACTTTTACGGAAATAAACAGAAATGGGAGAATTGCCAATGACTATGTATGACGTGATGGGAGTAACTTCTAATGATTATATACCAGGGATGGGAGGTTGGAGAATTATTCTCCGGTGAAGCGGTAGGGTATCGTAGCACAGTGAAGAATGAAAATAAATATATAGCGGTGATGGTTTATATTGTTGAAACAGAGGATATCAAAGCTAATATTAGAAAATTATATTTAATATATGAATAATTAGAACAAGCTCTTTTTTAGACTTGTTCTTTTATTTTTCTACAAACTCTAATTTGTCTTTAAACGCTATAAATAATATGATAAGTATGGAAGCTACTAATACCTTACACTCTGTTCCGTAAGCAGTACAGAGGAGGATTTACACTTTTTTATGTGCCACTGTATACCTTGAACTGCAACTGATTCATAGCATCTTGAGCCTCTTTACGTGATTTAAATGTATCTACTTTATCTTCCTGATAACCCATATTTATAACAGCAAAGCCCATTAATTATGCAACTTTTACAATATCATGAATAGGGTAGCCTATAGTCATTGAAAATCAATGGGCTACATTAGAAAAACACTGGTCTAAAGCTTTAAAATGGCTCACAGGATTAACATTGAAGTTATAATGCCAAACCTATCTAAATATTCTAACAAAATTATATTAAGCTCTTGTATATAAAAAAGAACCAATATGAAAATCGTATTGGTTCTTTTTCACTTTTTATTTAAGTTTGTTCCGATTGTAAAAGGCTTTTCTTCATAATTTGAAACACGATATTGTTCAATTATTTTATATTTCTCATCATTTGTTTTCTGCTTAGGTACAAAACCTGTTTTAGCTAAACCTAGTGCATCTGTAATTATTTTTAATAAATATTCTGGTTCAGGAGATTCTTCAACAGCGGCTAATACTAAGGCATTCCTTACATACCCTGCATTTTTGGAAAGCAATTGTTCATTGAATTGTAAACCTTGTGCATCTGCAAAAAGCTTCATAAATATCGAGACAGTGCGAGTATTTCCTTCACGGTAAGGATGAACACGCCATATATCTGTCATGAGTCTGGAGAAATTCTGAGCTAATTGGTTGTTAGAAACACTCCAACTAATTGAAGCAGTCCAATCAAAAATGAGTTTTAGATCTGTCTCAATACATGTAGTATCGCTATATGCAACAGATACACCACCTAAAACTTTTTCGCTCTTATAAATATTGACTGTACGAAATTCTCCTGCCCACTCATAAATTGATTGAAATAGAAAATAATGAACCTTTTGTAGACTAGATAAATGAAAAAAATCAATGTCTGATAAAATTTCATCAATATCTAAAATACCAACAATTAAAAATTGGGCTTCAATATTAATTAATTCTAGTTCATCTCGAATGTTTAACTTATTTTTTAAAACATTAGAGTTTTCATATACATACGGGTCCATAATAGTTATTAATGTGCCGCCCTTGCATACTTTTCAATAATAGCTTGTTTTAGATAACTTGTTGTTACTTCACCTTTTTCATATTGGTCCAGTAAGTTTTGTGTGAAAGCAGTAGGTTTTCCACCATCGATAGCTGCCATGCCAACTGCAAACTGAATACGTTTACGACGCTCTTCTTGTGAAATCGGATTCAATGATTTCATAAATAACACCCCTCGTATTATTATCTTAGCGAATAGAATATTGTGAACAATAGTAAAACAGTTTTAGTCATTATTTATTTTTTATTCATCGTTTAGCTTTTTAATAGCAAAAAAATAATAATTCAAAAAAACTTTCAGATGGTACTATTATATTCATTGTTTCCATATAGTTGATTATGATGCGAATAAAAATTTTATTTCTTAATTTTAAAATTATTCATAATGGAGTTATTAGGAATTAAACAAATACTCAAATAGATCATTTTGTGTCAAAGTGAAAATAGGGATATTCAACAAGAGTTCAACTCCCATTCAATATCCCTAACCTCGAAAATCGTTGATATACCGCCGTTTATAGGCTGGTAAATTATGGAGACGGCGGGAGTCGAACCCGCGTCCAGAAACTCCAATACTTCAGCTTCTACGCGTGTAGTTTGCCTATTTACGATTCACGTAACATTATGCCGACAAACAGGCGTCCTGTACGCTAACCTGGAAATCTCTTGCCGATGACTCAGGTGGCACCATCGACCGTATCCCACTAAAGTTGGGCCCCACGTTCTCTACATGGGCGATAGAGAGGCAGAGCGCTTAAGAGCTTACGCTGCGAAAGCTAAGTTTTGTTGTTTGCCAGTTATTATATAACTGTCGTTGATGACGGAGCCGAGCCCTCCGACGCGCGACCAAAGCTTGAACCATCCCTGTCGAATCCGTAACGTCCCCTTGAATATGAATCGAAGCGGCTTGGCCTCGTTCAAGTAAAGGAGCTAGAATTGCTTCTAGTACGGTGGGAGCTAAAAGTACGCTTCCATGAAATCTGGCAATCAGTAATACATATTATAAAACAAAACTAACGATAGTTCAAGTATCCTGCTAACTTAGAAGAAATTGGCTAGAACAGTAGAACCTATCCATCACTCTCGCAGTTCTATCCGTCACATTTCAACTTCTATCCTTCACTTCCGCCATTCTATCCATCCTCAGGAGCTTTCTCCCAATCTATTAAAATTGATTTTTTGCTTTAAAGGCACGTTCCATCTCGCGTTTGGCTTCTTTTTTGCGCATGTCGTCGCGTTTGTCGTAGTCTTTTTTCCCTTTACCTACGCCGATTAGGAGCTTGGCGTAGCCGTCCTTGATGTACATTTTTAATGGGACGATTGTGTAGCCGTCACGTTTAACGGCACCGACTAGCTCGCCGATTTGCTTTTTATGGAGCAGCAGCTTGCGGGCGCGTAGCGGGTCGTGGTTGAAGCGGTTGCCTTGATCGAATGGGCTGACATGCATATTGCTAATCCATGCTTCGCCATTGCGGATGCGGACAAAGGAGTCTTTGAGCTGGACTTTGCCTGCACGGATGGATTTTATTTCTGTGCCTGTTAGCACCATGCCTGCTTCAATTGTCTCTTCTATGAAGTAGTCATGCCCTGCTTTTTTGTTTTGTGCTAATACTTTCCCAGTACCTTTTGCCATATTCTTCACCCTCTAATTTAAAGGTTGAGCAGGGGTTAACCTGCTCGCATTGGATTGTTAATGAATTTATTTACGTTTTGATTTTTTCTTTTTGTTCTTCTTAGCAATGCCCTCATAGAACTTTTGCTTTTGCTTTACGCGTTTTTTAGGACCTGGGCTTGAGCCATCTTTGCGGCCTCCTCGTGGATCACGGTCGCTTTCACGGCGCTCTCCGCGTTTGCCTCTTTCCTCTTCGTTGCGACCGCCTCTGCTATTGCCACGACTGTTTCTTTCTTCTTCGTTGCGACCACCTCTGCGACTGCCACGACTGCTTCGTTCTTCCTCGCTGCGACCGCCTCTACGACCTCCACGGCCACCTCGATCGTCCTCGTTGCGACTGCCTCTACGGCTACTGCTTCCGCCTTTGTTGTCGCTGTAATTTTTACGAGCGTGAATAACAGTAGGGGCTGCTTTGCGTGTTCGTCCATATGAAGTTACCATTCCAACGATTTCAAAGTCAATGGATGACTCCTCAATAATAACATTTGCTACACGAACCATGACCTCATCACCAATGCGGAATTGACGATTTGTTCGTTCACCAATCATCATCATTTGACGATCGTCAAAATGGTAGTAGTCATCTGTCATATTGCTAATATGGACAAGTCCTTCAATCGTATTTGGTAGCTCCACGAAAATTCCAAAGTTTGTGATGGATGAGACGATTCCTTCGAACTCCTCACCAATTTTATCGGACATATATTGGGCCTTTTTCAGTGAATCGGTATCACGCTCTGCATCGACAGCTCGGCGTTCACGCTCTGATGTATGGTCAGCAATTTCATCCATTGCCATACTCCATTGTGCAATCGTTTCTCTCGATGTATCTTTATTAATTAAATACGTTCGAATTAAACGATGCACGATTAAGTCTGGGTAACGACGAATTGGTGATGTAAAGTGTGTATAGAAATCTGTTGATAAGCCAAAGTGACCAAGGCTTTCTGGATAATATTTTGCCTGCTGCATTGAGCGTAGAAGCATCGTTGAAATCACAGGCTCCTCTGGCATTCCCTCAATCGCCTTTAAAACATCCTGTAAAGCTTTTGGATGAACGGTGTTGCCAGTACCTTTAATTAAAATACCGAAATTCGTGACAAATTCAAAGAAGCGTTGGAGCTTTTCTGGCTTTGGATCTTCGTGAATACGGTATAGGAACGGTACATTCATCCAGTGGAAGTGCTCTGCTACGGTTTCATTGGCAGCTAGCATAAAATCTTCAATTAATTTCTCTGCTACTGTACGTTCGCGTAATTCAATATCTACTGGCCAGCCATCCTCGTTGACAATAACTTTGGATTCTTTAAAGTCAAAATCGATCGCTCCACGCATTTCACGTTTATGACGTAAAATCGATGATAGCTCTGCCATGTTTTTAAACATTGGTACAAGAGGCTCGTAACGGGCAATTAGATCCTCGTCCTGCTCAACTAATATTTTGTAAACGTCCTTATACGTCATGCGCTCTGTTGTTTTAATGACACTTTGGAAAATTTCATGTGAAATCACATTCCCATTAGCATCAATAATCATTTCACAGGACAATGTTAATCGATCAACCTGAGGATTTAAAGAACAGATACCATTCGATAAACGATGTGGAATCATTGGGATTACACGGTCTGTTAAATATACACTTGTCGCACGATCATAGGCTTCAATGTCAATGACTGAGCCTTGCGTTACATAATAACTAACGTCTGCAATATGTACGCCAAGCTTATAAGTACCGTCACCATTTTTTGTTACAGTAACTGCGTCATCCAAATCCTTTGCGTCTGCTCCATCGATTGTGACAATCGTTTCATGACGTAAATCACGACGGCCCTCTATATCAGCCTCAGTAATTTCATCTGGCACTCGTTGTGCAGCAGCAATCACTTCATCAGGGAACTCTGGTGGAATATCGTGCTTATATAATATAGAAAGAATATCCACACCTGGATCATTTTTATGGCCTAAAATCTTTGTAATATAGCCTGTAGCTGATTTTAAATCCTCTGGCCAAGTAGCGACCTCAACGACAACCTTGTGTCCGTCAACGGCACCTAATGTATCACCTTTTGCAATAAAAATATCCATTGGTAGCTTTTTATCGTCTAAGACAACAAAGCCAAAGCCACGATTTGCTTGGAAAGTGCCGACAAAGCTTGTTTGTCCACGTTCAACTACCTTTGTTACCGTTCCTTCTCGACGATCACCGAAAGATTCCTTTAACACGCGGATCAGAACGATATCACCGTTAATAGCACCATTTACTTCATGCGGTGGAATGAAGACATCATCCATTCCCTCGATATCAGGCGTCACAAAGCCGAAGCCCTTTGCATGACCGATAAATTTACCTCTTAGTAAATTCATGCGCTCTGGCAAGCCATAACGATTAGAACGTGAACGGACAACTAAGCCCTCCCCCTCCATGCGCACTAAAGTTTTTACAAGCTCTTTAAACTCGTCAGCATCCTCAAAGCCAAATACGTCCTCAATTTCGCCAACGGTTAAAGGTTTATAATCTTCTTCACCGAAAAATTCGAGTAAACGATTTTGTAGTGAATCCTTTTGGTCTTTCATAATTTCCCTCCTTCATGAGAAAATCCTATTTGTTTATTGTGCCCAATTTAGGCCTTCTAAAAAGCGATAAATATCTTCATGTAACTGATCTTTTTCTTGATCTAATGTAATAACATGCTTTGAGTTTTCATACCACTTGATGTGCTTTTCAAGTGACTCAGTTTGATTATATATAATGTTGGCAGATTCTGTCTCAATTACCTCGTCATTTGTTGCCTGAACGACAAAAATTGGGGCATAAATCATGTCAATTTCTTGACGGGTACGGGCAATAAATTCTCGTAGCTCCTGTAAAGATGGCATACCTTTTTCAGCAATGCTTGTAACCTCTGCTTCGATTTGCTCATCCTGTTTGCCTTGGAATTTCTTATAGTCTCTTGCATATTTCAAGACTCCCTCAAACATGACATCGGTTGTACGCATTGTCATCGGGGCACACATTGTAACGATTCCTTTTACTGGGTTATTTAATGCCACATTAAGTGCCATCACACCGCCTAATGAAAGACCTGCAACTGCAATCTCCTGATAACCAGCATCCTGTAACTGCTTATAGGCAGCTACGACATCCTGCCACCAATCAGCAGGTCCTGTTGTGATAAGTTCTTCTGGTTCCACACCGTGACCTTTATAGTGAGGTGCTAATGTAGTATACCCTTTTTTCTCTAAAAATCTACCAAGCATTCGAACATCTGCTGAGCTTCCTGTAAAACCATGCAATAATAATACTGCTCGTGCTCCTGCCTGAAAGAAAAATGGTTGAGATAAAGTTTTGTTCATTGCAAGCTCTCCTTCATACCAATACATACTATCACCATTATAGCCATTTACTAGAGATTCTACATCAGTGATGATGCACTATCCGTCTATTTAATGGTCCTATCCATCACTTTCGGTTTTCTATCCGTCTGTTCTCATTTACATCTTGGATAAAAGAAAACGCCCAACCAATTCGGTTAGGCGATATATCTTCAACTATTAGATTTTTGTAATAGCGATTGCTAAAATAAAGAATAAAATTGCTAACACAATTGTTGCACGGTGAAGGATAAGATCCATACCACGTGCTTTTTGTTTTCCAAATAGTTGTTCAGCTCCACCCGAGATGGCACCTGACAAGCCTGCACTTTTACTAGATTGAAGTAATACGACCACAATCAATGCTAATGATACGATAATTAATGAAACTAATACTACTGTATGCATCCACTGCACCTCCCGAACTTCGAAACATCACAACACACCACATTATAACAAAAAAAGGTTGCCATGACAAACTTAGATTAAAAATATCTGTAAATTGCCCAATTTCTCTACCTGTCCTTACCCATCCACCTCGCTTACATTATTCATGAATAGCTTGCTGGTTATTTCTTGACTTTTGAATGGACCTTATTTAAAAAATTGATACCTTTGTCAATAAATGATGTTAATCCAAATGAATCTTATGTAATTTCCTACGAATATTTTTTATGAATAATGAAAAACTAAGTCAAGATCATTTATTGGTCAAAGGCAACTATTTAGTAGCTACAAGTAAGGACTAGTTTATGTATGATATGTGGTATGTCAATACGAATGATATTAATTACTTCAATAGCATTCGTGACAACTTGGTATAGCTTTGATTTAGCAACACGGCAAAATAAGCAAACAGCTTGCTACTACTTGGCTATTTATGAGGATGGGCTTTATTGCAGTGATTATGACAACGGTCGGAGGAAGTGTTATAGAAGAGGTATGGAATCTCTTCACTGCTAATAGCATTTTAAATTATGAAACAATAGACGGTGGGAGTATATACGATTTATGAATTTGCACTATAATTTAACGCTACAACATAGCTGGTGAGATTGTCTGAATAAACGTTCGTTACACTACTTTTAAAATTAACCTAAAGGAGACTACATCATGAAATACTTACTAAAATGGCGTTCATGGGTTATAGCTAGTGCAATGATTTTTTCGGCGACAAATATCGCTCTACCACAAGTACAAGCTGCTAAAGTTACTCAGCCAGCAAATGTTATTATGATGGTGATGGATGGGAGTAGTAATAACGCTGTCACACTCTCCCGATGGTATAAGGGTAGCAATCTGGCATTAGATGCGATTTTAACTGGCGCAGTTCGTACGTACTCTGCAGAATCTGCCCTTACCGATTCTGCACCCGCCGCTACTGCATTAGCCACTGGACATAAATCAAATCGTAAATTTGTTGGTGTACTGCCAGCCATTGTCAATTCTCCAGGGTTAGCGCAATTAGCCAAAGATGATGCTACTCGTCCTGTAGCCAATGTTTTAGAAGGAGCGAAACAGCAGGGCATGGCAACTGGGCTAATCTCTACTTCTGAAATTCAACATGCAACACCAGCAGGCTTTTCTGCACATGTTAAAAATAGAAGCCAATATGATGACATCGCTGAGCAGCAGGTCTATCAAGATATTGATGTTGTGTTAGGTGGTGGCTTCGCATCTCTCATTCCAGGTACTACTAAAAATGCTCGTAAAGATGGCGAGAACTTAGTGAATGTCCTAAAAGAAAAAAATTATGACATCGTAAAAACTCGTGATGAGCTTTTAAAAAGTACCTCATTAAAAATTTGGGGAAGCTTTGCTCCAAACGCACTTGCCTACAATATAGATCGCCCTATCACAAGCGCATCCGAACCGACGCTTGCTGAAATGACAAGTAAAGCTATTCAAACGCTTAAGCAGCATGACAAAGGCTTCTTCTTATTTGTAGAGGGCAGTAAGGTAGATTGGGCAGCACACGCCAACGATACAATCGGCATTATCAGTGAAATTTTAGCGTTTGATGAGGCTGTCCAAAAAGCACTTGATTTTGCCAAGGTGGATGGGCATACAATGGTCATTGCCGTAACAGATCATGGTAATAGCGGTATTACTATGGGTAATACAAATACAACAAAGACTTATGCCAGCATGCCTGTTTCTGCCTTTATTGATCCATTAAAGAAAGCTAAAATGACTCTTGAGGGTGCTTTAAGCCGATTGAAGCAAAACCAATCCAATATGATAGAAGTAGCAGCACTTTATGGTTTAACAGACTTATCTAAAGAAGAGCGGACAACCTTAACAGCTTCTAGGAATGTGAGCAAAGAGATGGGACAGATGCTAGCCAAACGAGCGAATATTGGTTTTACAACAGGTGGCCATACTGGTGAGGATGTATTTCTTTATTCATTTGGACCTTCCACAATAACTGGTCTTGTTGAAAACACAGAAATAGCATATGCAATGGCGCAATTTATGAGCTTTGATTTAAATAAGCTGACGAAGGATTTATATATCCCTGCCACAAAAGCTTTTACTGAAAAGGGCTATACGACAAAGATAGATCTATCAGATAAGGAAAACCCGAAATTTATTGCACAAAAAAAGGATATTACATTAACAATCCCTGTAAATAAAAACATTATGATTTATGAGCAAGCCTCAGGCAATATGACCAAAACATATACATTTGATACCATTAATGTCTACAATGGAACGGATTTTTATGTTTCCAAAAAAGTGTTAGATGCTGTTAATTAAATGATGTTCCGTACATTTTAGCGGGATAAAAATATAGGTGCCATCATAAGTTGATTTGATTAACTGATGATGGTCCTTTTTTTGATTTAAAGGCATGATGATCTATCAATTTTTCCCAAACCTTAATTTAATCTTAAATTAATCTTATGATTTAATGAATATTACAAAATACAGCAACATTTTTCTCCACATTCCGTCAAAACAGTGTTAAAAATTTTAATACAAAGGTTATAAAAAATAACTTGAAAAAATATCTATTTATTTAGTATATTTACAAGGTTATAATCCTTTTTAATTATTAATTGGAGGTGACCTGATGCAATCCATTAAAAATAATGAGCTATTACGTTTTATAGGCTTTACATTATTTTATTTTATCATATTGGTGCTTTTGTTTATTATTCATGGGTTCCATGATATGAACGCTGGACCATTTATATATACGGAATTTTAAAAAAAGGAGAATTATTGATGTTAAGTATATTAGCAGCTATTCAAAATGTGGCGCTACAGCAGCCACAAAAAACTGCGTATCAAACCAATCGTGAGTCCTTAACGTATAGTGAGCTTTGGTATCTCTCTGATTGTGTAGCACAGTACTTACTAGCTCAGGACTTAAAAAGAAAACAGCCCATTGTCGTCTACGGTCATATGTCACCATTGCAAATTGTTGCCTTTTTAGGCGCTGTAAAGGCTGGGCACCCATATGTACCAGTTGACTCGTCCACGCCTTCTGAAAGACTACAGCTTATAATTGAAGCCTCTGAAGCCTGCATGCTACTAAAAACAGAATCATTAAGTGCTCCATTGTCTATTCCTGAAGTGGAGGTAAGTGATATAATCACACAGCCTTCTACGATTTCGGTAGAGCCTTCCTTATGGGTTCAGGAGCAGGATGTTTATTATATTATTTACACATCTGGTTCAACTGGTAAACCTAAGGGTGTTCAAATTACAGCCAATAACCTAGCTCATTTTGTTGCTTGGATGAATAAGCACTTCCCATTACAGGAATCTGGTGTGTTTTTAAATCAGGCTCCCTATTCCTTTGATTTATCAGTAATGGATTTATACCCTGCATTGGTAAATGGGCAAACGCTTTACGCTATTACACAAGAGCAAATTGCTTATCCAAAATCGTTATTTGATGCACTAGCAACAGCTGAAATCCGTGTTTGGACCTCCACACCGTCTTTTGCGAAAATGTGCTTAATGAACAAAGAATGGCATCAGGAGTTAATGCCCGCTTTAGATACATTTTTATTCTGTGGAGAGGTTTTACCAGTATCCGTTGCACAAGAATTAATGCAACGCTTCCCACAGGCGACTATTTTTAATTTATACGGGCCTACTGAAACAACCGTTGCTGTATCTTTTGTAGAGGTCTCATCAGCACTGTTGGAGCAATTTGATCAACTGCCAATTGCTCCGCTATCAGAACCAAATCTTTCTCTATTAGAGGATGGCGAGATTATTATTTCAGGACCAACAGTTAGTGCTGGCTATCTTGGTGCACCTGATTTAACGCAAAAGGCCTTTCCTACTATAAATAGTCAGCGCATTTATAAAACTGGGGATATTGGCTATGAAAAAGATGGCTATCTGTTCTTTTCAGGTCGTAAGGATTTTCAAGTAAAACTACATGGCTATCGTTTAGAAATCGAGGAAATTGAAAAGCAAATTGGCAATCTACCACCCGTTTCTAGCTGTGTTGTTGTACCTGTATTAAAAGATGGCGAGATTGTTTCGCTGAATGCGTTCGTTGTTCTACGTGAGCCATTACTGGAATCTGCCTTTAAAATGACGAAGCAACTTAAATCGTTGCTATCTGAGTATTTACCATCCTATATGATTCCAAAAACCTTCAAATACATGGACACTTTACCTCTAAATACAAATGGTAAAGTTGATCGTAAAGGATTGGCGGTTATGGAAACAGTATGACGCCTTACGGAAATATCGTTTTTTTCATTATTATTGGGATTTTATTGCTGCCCACAATTATATTAGGATTACGAGAAAAATCTGCAAAAGGCTATAATATCTTTGTTTCGATTATTGTTTTAGCTCTTATTTTTGGTAATTCTTTAAATGGCACAATCTCTCTCATACTATTTACAGTATTTCAGTTACTGTTAATCATTACTTATCAAAAATACCGACTACAAAAGAATAGTGGGACAGTATTTATTGTGGCTGTACTGCTGTCTATCTTGCCACTTGTGCTTGTAAAGGTTCTACCGATTCTTGGACTACATCATTTATTTGGATTCCTAGGAGTGTCCTACATTACCTTTAAATCTGTTCAAATGATTTTAGAAACACGTGACGGTCTAATAAAGGATAAAATTTCAGCAGTTGAGCTGGCCTATTTTTTACTATTCTTCCCAACCGTTTCATCAGGTCCTATCGATCGTTGGCGACGTTTTTATAAAGATATGCATACAGTTCCGTCAAATCAGGACTACCAGAAACTACTTTTAAGTGGGATTAATTATATATTTGTAGGCTTTTTATATAAATTCATTTTGGCTTATTTAATTTATAATTACACACTTATTTATTTACCAAATCATACCTATAATTATTTGACACCTTTTCAAGGGCAAATCGCGTATATGTATATGTATAGCTTCTATTTATTTTTCGACTTTGCTGGCTATAGTGCCTTTGCCGTTGGAGTCAGTCGCATTATGGGCATTCAAACGCCAATTAACTTTAATCGTCCTTTTTCAAGTCGCAATATAAAAGATTTTTGGAATCGCTGGCATATGAGCCTTTCATTCTGGTTTAGGGATTATGTTTATATGCGCTTTGTGCTTTGGATGACTAAGAAAAAATGGATTAAAAATAAATTTACAATCTCATATATTGGCTTCTTTTTACTGTTCTTTTTAATGGGGATTTGGCATGGACTAGAATGGCACTTTGTGGTCTATGGACTCTACCATGCCCTGCTAATCATTAGCTTCGATAAATTTGAACGGTGGAACAAAAAACGTAAGCTTTGGCCGAAAAATAAATGGACACATGCAATTGGTGTGTTTATCACTTTTAATGCTGTTTGTTTTGGCTTTTATATTTTTTCAGGAAAATTATTTTAAACAAGGGCTTTGTTAAACACAGCCTAAATTAAAGGAGAATTTGAACTATGGAGAAACAACAAGTTTTAGAAATGCTAGTAGAATTATGCGAAGATGATATCATTGTAGAAAACCCAGATATCGATTTATTTGAAGAGGGACTACTTGATTCATTCGGTACCATTAATCTATTAGTCGAAATTGAAAACCGCTTTAATATCTCAGTACCAATTACTGATTTCAATCGTGAGGAATGGAACACGCCAAATCGTATTGTAGCGAAATTAGCTGAAAGACAATGATTAAGAAAGGCTTTTTATCGCTATTCATTGCCTTTGTTCTATTTGCTGTCTTCGTATTTTTCCCAAATTCATGGATTAAAGCATGGATTTCAGATGAAGATGTAGAACAGGCAAAAACGAACATGTCTCCATTAGTGTTCCAGGGCATGTACTTACAGGAGAGAATGCTACAGGAGCCGAATTCAATGCCTTTATACGGCTCATCCGAATTAAATCGTTTTGACCCCTTCCATCCCTATAATTATGCACGTGCAACAAATGCACCGTATTCGACATTTATGATAGGGCGAGGGGGAATGCAGTCTATTACCCACTTTTTAAATTTTGCTGCACAGGAGAAAAATTTAAAGGATAAAAAAATTGTTTTCATCGTTTCTCCTCAATGGTTTACGAAGAAAGGAATGGGTGAATTACACTTTTCTCCTAACTATTCTATGCTGCATGCCTATGATTTAGCTTACAATAAGGACATTGATGTAAAGCTTCGAAATCGAGCAATGGAGCGTCTGCTAGAATTTGAAACAGTGAATCGAGACCAATTATTAAGAACAATCTATCAATATCAATTATCGAATGGTAAAGAACGACCTATTGTTGGACGACTTGCAATGTTGGCAGGTCATTTCCAAAAGGCATTGCTGGAGAAAAAAGATTTATATTACTCACTTTTCCCTAGAGAGTCACATAAATTAAAAAGTAATGACAAGCTGGTGGCAAACCAAACATTTGAGCAACAATTAAAAAATGCCGAGAAATATGGCAAGAAACGTGTAACCAATGATTTAATGATTGAAAATAAATTTTATAAACGTCTTGTCAATGCTGATTTAACAAAGTTTAAAGGCTCTCGTAAGAACGAAGATTATACAGTATCACCCGAATATGAGGATTTTCAGCTCGTCATAGATATTTTAAAGGATGCCGGTGCAAAGCCATTATTTATTTCAATTCCTGTAAATGGCTATTGGTATGACTACAACGAATATCCACAGGAGCGTCGTCAAAAATACTATGAAAAAATGGAGCAAGTATTAACAAATGCAAATGTTCCATATGTTAATTTCTCAGATCATGAATATGACCCTTATTTTATTATGGATACGATTCATATTGCATGGAAGGGCTGGGTATATGTAGATCAAGAGCTAGATAACTATTGGACACAATCATAATTGTCGTTTACAAATGAAAAGACAGTCTAAAGTGTTAATCACTTAAGGCTGTCTTTTTTACTGCTCAATACTAACGATTCTTAGACAGATAAACCTATTAACTTTAAGCAACAGGGTTCTATTTAATTATTGAACCAAGGTGGAGCCATGAAATTCGAATTTCTTATGAAGGATTTTAAATACGGTTTTTAGTATTCATTCAAAAGCCAAATCTCAGCATCGTTTTATTAATTGCTTTTATCCGATTCAAACAACACCGACTTAACTTGATTAGTTAGCCTGCTACGAGCTAAGTAGAATTTGGCTAGAAATCATTTCGAGGTATTTTTTAGCATTATTTCCGTTATTTATATTACTTCTTGATTATCCCTAAATATTCGCTCCATGGTCCTACATCCGTTCTGTATCGATTCGCCATAATCCTAACATTTGAGCGATATGTGTTAAGTCATGGACAACCCATGTAGAAAGCAATTCTCTTACCTTCACTTCACCAAAATCAGGATGGTATCCCTTCATTTCTAAATGTGCTTCTTGATTAAGAAGAACCTGTAGCTCTGACCCTTCCTGAGCGGTTT
>NZ_DKJS01000054.1:19382-28746 GCF_002455205.1 Lysinibacillus sp. UBA6686
TTCTGACTCTTCCTGAGCGGTTACTGACCCTTCGATGAAGTATTTAGTTTTCATATAAAAATAAGCCTTACCAATCCAGTTACATTGCGACTAAGAATTTTCCGACAAAATATATCATTTCCAATTATCGCCCTCCGCTAACATTTATAATTTCTCCTAGGATATAATTTGAAGCATCGGAGGAAAGGAAGACGATTACCTCTGCTATTTCCATAGGTGTTGCAGCCCTTTTAATAGGTACAGATGAAGCCATTCGCTCAAGTCGATTATCGTCAGGAGCAAATTTAACGTGAAAAGGTGTCTCTACCATTCCAGGTGCTACCCCATTCACGATTATTCCATAGTCAATTAGCTCTTTGGACATTCCTATTGTCATTGTATTGATCGCCCCTTTAGCAGATGCGTAATGAATACTTTCTCCTGCCCCTCCAATTCGTGCAGCCGCTGAAGAGACATTAATAATTTTTCCATCTTTTTTCGGAATCATATGTCTTAATACAGCTTGAGAGCAGAAGAGAACACTGTTAACATTTAATTTGAACGTTTCTTCCCACAGTTCTTCGCTCATATCCATAAATGTACTTTGACGGACACCACCCCCAGCATTATTAACTAAAACGTGAATTGTGCCAAATGAAGAAATAGCTTGTTCAACCATTGAATCCACTTCTTCTTTATTCCTCACATCAGCTTGAATTGCAATGGCCTCTCCCCCTTTTTTTTGAATACGTTGAACGGCTTCCCTGGCACCGTTCACATTTGAATGATAATTAATAATTACTTTAGCTCCTTTTGATGCCATCAACTCAGCCGTGGCAAGCCCAATACCTGAGCTTGCGCCTGTGACAAGAATAATTTTTCCTGATAAGTTATGCATAGCGTCCCTCCTAGTTTTAATAGTAATTCTACATTTTACATATTTAAACCTTTTAAAGAAGATTTATATACTCTGGAAAATCTGATTTTTTTCCCCGCATCATTACAACTTTGTAGGCACAAAAAAATCGCCTACAAGGTCATTGGATACCTTGAGGCGATTTTTGTGAGCTTATTTTAAATTATAAAATGAATGTAAGCCTAAATATTCAGCTGTTGCACCAAGCTGGTCTTCAATGCGAAGAAGTTGGTTGTATTTAGCTACGCGGTCTGTACGTGATGGAGCACCTGTTTTAATTTGACCCGCGTTTGTGGCAACTGCAATATCAGCGATTGTTGCGTCTTCTGATTCACCAGAGCGGTGTGAGATTACTGCTGTATAACCAGCACGTTTTGCCATTTCGATTGCTTCAAATGTTTCTGTTAGCGTACCGATTTGGTTTACTTTGATAAGGATTGAGTTTCCTACACCTTGCTCAATACCAGCTGATAATTTTTTTGTATTTGTTACAAATAGGTCATCACCTACTAATTGTACGCGACCACCAATACGATCAGTTAATAGCTTGTGTCCAGCCCAGTCATTTTCGTCTAAGCCGTCTTCAATTGAAATAATTGGGTATTTATTTGTTAACTCTTCGTACCAATCAACCATTTCTTCAGAAGTTTTCACAACACCTTCACCATCTAAGTGATATTTGCCATCTTCTTTATTGAATAATTCAGATGAAGCAACGTCCATTGCAAGTTTTACTTCCTCACCTGGTTTGTAGCCTGCTTTTTCGATTGCTTCTAAAATTACAGTAATGGCTTCTTCGTTAGAGCCAAGGTTTGGGGCGAAACCACCTTCATCACCTACTGCTGTGTTATAGCCTTTTGCTTTTAATACAGCCTTTAGGCTATGGAAGATTTCAGCGCCCATACGTAAAGCGTGACGGAATGATTCTGCGCCAACAGGCATCACCATAAATTCCTGAATGTCTACATTATTGTCAGCGTGTGCGCCACCATTTAAGATATTCATCATTGGTACTGGTAGTTGTTTTGAGTTAAAGCCACCAAGATATTGATAAAGAGGTACATCTAAATAATCTGCCGCAGCATGTGCAACTGCCATGGATACACCTAGAATTGCGTTAGCACCTAACTTCCCTTTATTTTCTGTGCCATCTAGCTCGATTAAAGTTTTGTCGATTACGACTTGATCAAGAACTGAATAGTTTCCTTCTAATTCTTGCGCAATAATTGTGTTAACATTTTCGACTGCTTTTAATACACCTTTGCCTAGGTAACGAGATTGGTCACCATCGCGTAATTCTACTGCCTCGTATTCACCTGTAGATGCTCCTGATGGTACGATTGCACGTCCAAAAGCTCCTGATTCTGTAAATACTTCAACCTCTACTGTTGGGTTCCCACGTGAGTCTAAAACTTCGCGCGCATAAACTTGTGTAATAAATGGCATAATTAATTCTCCTCTTTTTCAATTAATGATTGTCCTGTCATTTCAGTAGGCTGTGATACCTCTAATAATTCTAACATGGTTGGCGCCAAATCGGCTAAAATGCCACCATTTCGTAAAACTAAATTCGGTTTCGTCACAATTACGGGAACAGGATTTGTTGTATGAGCTGTCATTGGCTCCCCTGCTAAAGTCAGCACTTCATCAGAGTTACCATGGTCAGCTGTAATAATAGCTGCACCGCCTTTTGCAAGCAGTGCATCTACTACTTTCCCTAGACATTCATCGACTGCTTCTATTGCTTTAATCGTTGGCTCTAGCATTCCACTATGCCCCACCATATCTGGGTTAGCAAAATTAAGGATGATTCCATCGAATTTTTCAGCAGCTATTTCTGCAAGTAAGGCTTCTGTCACCTCATAGGCAGACATTTCAGGTTTTAAGTCGTAGGTTGCAACCTTTGGGGATGCAATTAAAATTCGCTCTTCCCCTTCAAATTTATCCTCACGTCCACCACTCATAAAGAAGGTCACATGTGGATATTTTTCTGTCTCTGCAATACGTAGCTGTGCTTTACCATTTGTGGCTAACACTTCACCTATCGTATTTTTTAGGTTGTCATTTTCATAGGCCACCTGTGCATGAACTTCATCACTATAGTGTGTGAAGGAGACAAATTTTAAATTTTTTGGATGCTTAGCCGATAAAACAAAGCCATCAAATTCATTATTTGTAAATACTTTTGACAATTGAATGGCACGATCAGGGCGGAAATTAAAGAAAATTACTGCGTCATTATCATTAATTGTAGCCACTGGCTCTCCATGCTCTTGGATACTAAATGGAATCACAAATTCATCTGTTACCTCACGCTCATAGGATGCTGCTACACCACTTGCTGCACTTTCTGCCGTTTGACCAACGCCATCAACAAGTACATTATAGGTTAGAGCTACACGATCCCATCGTTTATCACGGTCCATTGCATAGTAACGTCCATGAATAGAAGCGAATTTACCTATACCAATTTCAGCCATCTGTCTTTCAGTTTCTTCAATATAATCTAATGCTGTTGTTGGTCCAACATCTCGCCCATCTAAAAAGCCATGTACGAAAACTTCTTCTAGCCCCTGCTGCTTAGCAAGCTTTAATAGGGCAAACATATGCTCAAAATGACTATGAACGCCCCCATCCGACAGTAGGCCCATAACATGCAGCTTCGACTGATGAGCCTTTACATGTGCCACTGCCTCTAAAAATGCAGGATTTGTAAAGAAGTCACCTTCACGAATCGATTTATTTAAACGTGTTAGGCTTTGATAAACAATACGTCCAGCACCGATGTTTAAGTGTCCAACTTCAGAATTGCCCATTTGACCTTCTGGTAACCCTACTGCTTCACCTGCTGCCGTTAATGTAGCATGGGGATACTGGTTCCAATAACGATCAAAATTAGGCTTATTTGCTTGTGCTACAGCATTCCCGTATGTTTCATCTCGAAATGCGAAGCCATCTAAAATAATTAATGCTACTGGCTTTTTAGGCATTTGCCGCCGCCTCCAATAATGTTAAATATGATTTTGGTTGTAAGCTAGCACCACCAACTAAGGCACCATCAATATGCTCTTTTGATAATAATTCTGCGATATTTTCAGGCTTCACACTGCCACCATACTGAATACGTACAGCGGCCGCTGTTTCAGCATTATATAGATCCTCCACAACCCCACGAATAGCTCCACATACTTGGTTTGCATCTTCTGCTGTTGCTGTTTTCCCTGTGCCAATTGCCCAAATTGGCTCATAGGCAATGACCATATGCTCCACCTGTTGCGCTTCAAACCCAGCAAGTGCCGCTTTAATTTGACTAGCTACCTTTTGCTCAGTCGTTCCTGCTTCACGTTCTGTAAGCGTTTCACCACAGCAAATAATTGGTACGATGTTATGTGCTAATGCTGCTGCTACCTTTTTATTAATGGCTTCATCTGTTTCATTGTAGTACTCACGACGTTCTGAGTGCCCTAAAATGACATAATCCACTTGTACACTTGCAAGCTGATTCGGGCTGATTTCTCCTGTAAATGCACCCTCATTTTCATAATGCATTGTTTGTGCACCGATCGCTAGCTCCGAATCACTAGCAACCTGCACAAGTGTAGGTAAATAAAGTGCTGGTGCGCAAACAACAGCATCTACTTTGTCATTTGAAGGAAGTTTGTCCTGAATCGCATCGACAAACTCGATGGCCTCCTCAAATGTTTTATACATTTTCCAGTTACCTGCAATAATTGGTTTACGCATCATTTTGCCTCCAATAGTTTATTTATCGTTTAGTGCCACAATGCCAGGAAGCTCTTTACCTTCCATTAATTCTAATGAAGCACCGCCACCTGTAGATATGTGATCCATCTTATCTGCTACATCAAATTTTTCAACAGCTGCTGCAGAATCGCCTCCACCAATTACTGTATAACCTGCTGTATTGGCCATTGCCTCAGCCACAGTTTTAGTGCCACTTGCAAACTTATCCATTTCAAAAACACCCATAGGACCATTCCAAATAATTAATTTAGAATTCTGAATGACCTCTGCATAATTTGCCGCTGTTTTTGGACCAATATCTAAGCCCATCCAATCTGCTGGAATGGCGTCTACATCTACAATTTTCGTTTCTGCATCTTTTGAAAATTCATTTGCAACAACTGCATCAATCGGCATATGTAATTGCACGCCTTTTGCCTTAGCCTTGTCAATAAAAGATTTAGCTAGCTCAATTTTGTCCTCTTCCAATAAAGACTTACCGATATCGTACCCCTGTGCTTTTATAAATGTAAATGATAAACCACCGCCGATAATTAAGTGATCTACCTTTTCCAGTAAGCTTTCAATAACACCGATCTTATCCTTCACTTTAGCACCACCGATAATGGCCGTAAATGGACGCTCAGGGCTAGATAATGCTTTACCTAATACATCTAGTTCCTTTTGCATAAGGAAACCAGAAACAGCTGGAACATGCTTAGCAATACCTTCTGTTGACGCGTGTGCACGGTGAGCAGCACCAAACGCATCATTAACATAGACATCTGCTAATTTTGAAAATGCTTCTGCTAGTGCTGGGTCATTTTTCTCTTCACCAGCGTGGAAACGTACATTCTCTAGTAAAAGAATGTCACCATCTTGCATGTTGGTAACAGCCTTCTCTACCTCTTTACCAATTGACTCATCCAATTTAGTAACTGGCTTGCCGATTAATTCAGCTAATCGAACTCCTACAGCCGTTAGACGCATCTCTTCTTTTACTTCACCCTTTGGTCGTCCCAAGTGAGAGGCTAGAATTACTTTAGCTCCTTGCTCCACTAAATATTCAATTGTAGGGATTGCTGCACGAATACGTGTATCATCCGTAATCACACCATCTGCCATCGGTACATTAAAATCGACACGTACAAATACTCGCTGCCCTTTTACCTCAATATCTTTCATCGTCTTCTTATTTAACATGAAGAAACCCCCTTCAAAGTTTTTAATTTGCGAATTCCCTGGATCACCCATCTTGGCTCCTCAATTCTTCACAATCACTCTATTCAATCAATTATGTCCCAGCGGAATTGTTTCCGGATTTTTTAGAGCTCGCTCTTCAAAACCCTCACATTGGTCTGGGGGCTTATCTTGATTAGCGGCGTTTTATGTCTGCTAAATCAAGATAAAAATAGCATATCCCATAGAATTCGGCTATTCACCATAACTGGTTGACTTCCGCTCCGCCAGTGTGCTTTCCAAGGGGCGTCCGATGAGCCGCTTCACTCGCGCTCCAGGGTCTCATCTTGGACGCTTAATCCCCTAGGAGTCACACTGGCTTCGCTCCAGTCAACTACTATTACAATTAAAAATGTCAACCACATCTTTTGGTGATGAACCTAGAATTCACTAAAGGAACCAGCTTTTGATAAAGTATCCTTTTACTTGCTTTTATAGTAACAAAAGTCACGTTCTATGTCTTGCGATTGTATATATTTGTTTGAAAGACCGTTTGTTAAACTTTGCACCTATTTTCATTCAACGCTATATTCCTGTATCAATGACGCTCCAGCACAATTGGTTCTGGGTTTTTTTGGAGCTCGCTCGAAAAAGCTCCAATCCAAATCCGTGATATCAGCCCGGCGCAAGATCTTGATTAAGCAGGTGTTTAATTATGCTTGCTGAATCAAGATAAAAAAAGAGTAAGGGGTAAACATCCCTTACTCTCTTTACCCTTGTATATTATATCTTTTAGATATTTTAAAGGCTATACTTTTTATGCCTAAAAAGCGGTATTATGTCACACTTTTTACTTTTATTTTTGAAATATGTCGCTTATTTATGATTGAATCCTTTTTCTGCAATATATAGAGCTAAGTCCATTAAACGAGTTGAATAGCCAATTTCGTTATCATACCATGCTAAAACCTTCACCATACTATTCTCTAACACCATCGTAGAAAGACCATCCACTGTTGAAGAATTGTGATTGCCATTGTAGTCAATGGAAACTAAAGGTAGTTCATTGTAGCCTAAAATACCTTTAAGTTCGTTTTCTGAGGCTTCTTTTAGTGCTGCATTAATGGATTCTTTCGTTACATCTGCTTTTAGTTCTACTACTAAATCAACACAAGAAACGTTTGGTGTTGGTACACGCATAGAGAAGCCATCTAATTTACCTTTTAATTGAGGTAAAACTTTAGAAACTGCTACAGCTGCCCCTGTTGTTGTTGGAATCATTGACACAGCACCTGCACGTGCACGACGTGGGTCAGAGTGAGGGAAGTCAAGAATTCGTTGATCGTTCGTATAAGAGTGAATTGTTGTCATCATACCGCGGACAATACCGAATTTCTCATCCAATATTTTTGCTACAGGTGCTAAACAGTTTGTTGTACAAGAAGCATTTGAAATAACATCGTCTGTTTCAGGATTGTAATCTTCATGATTAACACCCATGACAAATGTAGGCATTGCACCCTTTGCTGGTGCTGAAAGGATCGCTTTTTTAGCACCTGCTTCAATATGCTTACTTACTTCTTCCATAGAGCGGAATTTACCTGTACATTCAAGCACAACATCTACACCAAGCTCACCCCATGGTAATTGAGTAGGATCTTTTTCAGCATAAACTTTCACATTTTTTCCGTTCACTACGAAAGAATCGCCTTCTGCATAAACCTCAGCATCGTAGATACCGTGTACTGAATCATATTTTAATAAATGTGCAAGCTGACCAGCATCTGTTAAATCATTTACTGCAACTACTTCAAATTCATCGTGCTCCATTGCTTCACGAAATACTAAACGTCCAATACGCCCAAATCCATTAATCGCTAATTTTAATGCCATTGTCAATTCCTCCAATAATGTTTAAATATTATTTTGCCAAAATGGCTTTATTCTCAACCAGAAAGTGTTGATCACTCACTGAAATAGAGTACTTTTTCAAACCTAAAACTATTCTATAAAGAAGGTAAACCCTCAGCGATTGCTTTTGCTGCCGCCTCATCAGTAATAAATATGGTTTGCTTTGGCGCAACCTTAAAATACGATAGCATTGCCTTCATTTTTTGTTTACCTGCAGCAACTGCAATTACTTGCTTACTCTCTTGAACTTGCTCTAGCTGAATACCGATTGTACGTATTCGATGAACTATCTCACCTGCGGCATTAAAATAATAGCCAAATGCTTCACTCACAGCACCCTTTTCTTCAAGAATTCGTAAATCCTCAGGTGATGAGTTCCGCCTTAATGCCATTTCCTCTGCAGAGCCTATCCCATGGATAACACAATCTGCACGCTCATAATAATTCATCATTTCCGTTACCATTGGCTCTGTGAGCATAGCTTGATATGCCTGCTCGCTTAAATGCTCAGGTAAAAACAAGGTGCGATATTGGGCATCCATCTGCATGGCAAATGTTGCAACGAGTGTATTGGCTTGCATTTGCATTTCATGTCCAATTCCACCACGTGCAGCTACAAATGTAATGTCTTGTGCATGTGCAGGATGTAGAAATGGTGTCAGTGACGCAACAGATTTGCCGCCCGTAACAGCCACGACCTGCCCATTGAAATTGGAAGACATAAATACTTGCGCTGCCTCCTTACCAAGTAAGGTGAGTACCGTATCGTCCTCATTATAATCACCTGGTACAACAATTACATGCTGTAAACCAAAATGCTTTTCCAGTAATTTTGCTAACTGGGTAAGTCCCGACCATTCGTAAACGAGTGTTCTTAATTTTTCTATTACTACTTCACCATCATCTGTACATACCATACCCGACTTTTGAGAATCTAATAACCCTTGCTCACGTAAAATATCTGTTTCTTTTCGTATTTCACGTTCAGTCATTTTTAATGATTCTGCAAGTGTTCGACGCCCAATAGGCTGCATTAGCTGGATTGTCTGCAAAATACGGTATCTTGTTTGAAGAAGCGGATACATTTCTGGAAGTAGCCTTTGCTGTGCATCAGGTACAGATAACATATTTATCTACTCCCTTTTCAATAGTAATGGGTCTTATTTTGTCCCACTATACAATTTTGTGTCCCACTTATAGTTTTATTATAATATGCTTTGAATTAAAGAGCAAGTGTATGATGCGGTAATTGGAAAAAAATTAATATTAATTAGTTTCCAATTAAAAAAAGGCCTCATAACTAGTACTAGTTATGAGACCTCAGTCGTCTTATTTTGTAAAAGATAAAATGGCGTTTTTCTTAAATCCTTCTAAAGCTTTTGTTGCTTCAATTTTATTTGCATACTCAAAAATACGAACATCTTTTTTCTCAAATACTGTAATAACCCACATTGTAAAATCTCCCTTCGAATTCGTTTTTTTGTAATATAACAACCACTAGAAATCGTGATACTATTTTAAACTGTTTTATAACAATTTCTTTCTTGACTCTTATTCTACTCCGATTTATTTAAAAAGAAAGCGTAATGTGAAGGTCTTCACAAACTGTTCAAATTCAAAACGCTTTCATTGAAC
>NZ_DKJS01000054.1:28810-82317 GCF_002455205.1 Lysinibacillus sp. UBA6686
CTTTTTTAAAAACCGATCAATTTGCTACTCATTGGTTTATTCTATTCGCAAGATAAATGCTCCATCAATGTTGCGTAATCTAAATTACCATATTGTATTACTTGCTCGTCCTTTTCTACTACTGGAATCATTAGCATATATTTCTCATGCACTGCCTCATTTTCTTCAATGTCAATGATATCGACATGAAAACCTAAGTCCTCTTGTACAAGTTTTAATGTATGCAAACCCTCCACGCACAGCCCACAATTAGCACGAGTAAAAAATTTCACATTCACTTTACAGCACCTCCTCAGGCTATTATGCCATATAAAAAAGCTTTTTTACTTATATAGAAGCTTTTTTAGCAATTGAAGCGTTTTTGCCAATCATCACTGACAACACAACAGCAATTGCTATGACAATTGTAAATACTGAAATCGATTCATGAAGAAATAAAGCTGCAAAAATAATCATTAAAAATGGCTGTAAATATTGTATTTGGCTAACCCTAGAGATACCGCCCATCGCCATACCGCCATACCATGCTACATAGGCTAGAAATTGACTTACAATTGCTAAATATAAAAAACTAATCCAAGCTTTTAGAGGTGCATGTAACATCTCCCCTGAAACGTTTAGNNTTTAGAGATACTGGAATGATCAGAACAGGCACTGCAATAATAATGGCCCACGCAATTACTTGCCAGCTACCTATTTCCTGTGCAAGCAATCCACCCTCCGCATAGCTGAGCCCTAGTATTACGACAGCGGCCAATAATGCGAAATCTGCAATATGTAGCTGACCCAGTCCAAGATAAATAGCATAAATGATTACGGCTAGAGCACCTGCAATACTAGATAGCCAAAATTTAAGTGACGGCATTTCCCCTGCTCTCATCATTGCAAAGCCTGCTGTAGCTAAAGGTAGCAGAGCTAGCTCTACCGCTCCATGAGATACTGGCAAACTAGTCATTGCCCAAGAAGTTAGGAGGGGAAATCCTAACACGGCACCTAAAGAGACAATTACTAAGCTTTTAAACTGACGAGCACTAGGTAATTTTTCTTTTCTTCCAATCAAGATAATAGCAACTAAAATTGAAGCAATTACTGCTCTTCCTAAACCAACGAATGTAGTACCAAAATATTCAACAGCTACACTAGTTGCAGGTAAGGTTAAACTAAAACAAATAACACCCAATAAACCTAATAATATCCCCATTTTTTCTTTTCTACTTTCTTGCACAATCAATCAGCTCCCCTTATTGTTAAGTACAAAACTGTCTCATCTGTACTGGTATAATACATAATAAGAGAACCCATCGTTAAAAGAAATAGAGTTTTCTAGCATCTGTCCTGGTACAGAATAAGGAGAGGATTTTTATGGATACAAAATATGATGGTATAGTTAAAGACATTAAAAATCAGCTTGCGAATGGTGATCTGCTGGCAGGCAGTAAGCTTCCCTCAGTCCGACAAATGTCTGAGAAATTTTCCTGCAGTAAAAACACTGTTATTAAAGCATACGATGAATTAGAAAAGAAACATTTAATATTTTCTATCCCCAAAAGTGGCTATTATGTTGTCAATGAATTTCAGCGCATTGACTCTAGAAGGACGACCATCGATTTTTTATCTGCTGGTCCTGATAAAAACATCATGCCATACATTGATTTTCAGCACTGTATCAATCAGGCAATTGATACATATAAGGAAGAATTATTTACTTATTCCGATCAACAAGGCTTCTACTCTTTGCGCGTACAATTGGTGAAATACTTACAAAGCTTACAGGTTTTTACCGAACCAGAAAGATTATTTATTGTTTCTGGCTCACAGCAGGCATTAAATTTATTAGTATCCATGCCATTTCCTAATGGCAAAAAAAATATTTTAATTGAACAGCCTACTTATTTTGGCTTTATCGAATCAGCCAATTTACATTCGATAACTACCTTTGGAATTGATTTATCTATGGATGGTATAGATTTTGATCGTCTAGAGTATATTTTTCGGAATAATAATATAAAGTTTTTCTATATTGTACCAAGGTTTCAAAACCCACTTGGTCATAGCTACACAAATAAAGAGAAAAAGAGAATCGTTGAATTGGCTGAAAAGTACGATGTGTATATCGTTGAGGATGATTTTTTAGGGGAGCTCGATCCAAACACTAAATCTGATCCATTATTTTCATACAACCCTTCTGGAAGAGTCATTTATATAAAAAGTTTTTCTAAGATTTTTCTCCCTGGTTTAAGGATTGCTACCATCGTTCTTCCTCCAAAAATGAGCAGCCATTTTTCACGCTATAAGTTTACTGCTGATTTTAATAGTTCCGTGCTTTCGCAGGGTGCATTAGAGATTTATTTAAAAAATGGCATGTTTCAAAGCCATATAAAAAAAATTAAGGAGCTCTATTTTGGAAAGATGAAGCATTTACAGGAAGCGTGTGAATTATTTCTACCCAATAACACACTTTACACAAAGCCAGCATCCGGGTTTTACCTTACAATCTACTTACCAGAACATGTTGCAGCAAAGCAAATTGTTCAATTGTTAAAGGAACAACATATTTTTGTTGATGATGCCTCTAGAATGTTTCTGCCAGAATATAAAAAGGAAAACCTAATTCGCCTAAGCATTTCCCAGGTAGAAGACAATCAAATTCATACTGGTGTAGAAAAGCTGGCTCATTGTATCACGTTGATTGACAGCAAGAGATCTGCTACGTCCCAATATAAAATTCAGCTCCTATAAACTATGTTTCTCACATAAAAAGACTGCGCAACTCGGTGCACAGTCTTTTTTTCTATTATTTTTTTAGATGACTATCTAAGAATTTTAACATCGCATTATAGAATTCAATTTTATTTTCTTCATTTTGGAAGCCATGGCCTTCATTCTCTTTCAGCATGTACTCCACGTCAACGCCTCTAGCACGTAATGCTTCTACAATTTGATCGGATTCTGCTTTGTTTACGCGTGGATCATTTGCACCTTGAGCCACGAATAGTGGTGTTTTAATTTTATCCGCATGGAACACTGGAGAAGCAGCTGTTAATAGCTCTTTATCTTTCTCTGGATGCCCTACTCGCTCATAGAACATTTCACGCATTGTTTCCCAATACGGAGGGATTGTATTTAATAACGTAAAGATATTCGAAACACCTACATAGTCAACTGCTGCTGCATATAAATCTGGTGTAAACGTAATACCAGCTAAAGTAGCATAACCACCAAATGATGCCCCGTAAATACCAATTCGTTTAGGGTCCGCAATACCTTGGTCAATTGCCCATTGTACGCCATCTGTAATATCATCTTGAATTTTTAGACCCCACTGTTTATTACCAGCCTGCAGGAATTCCTTACCGTAACCAGTAGAAGAACGGAAATTAACCTGTAAGACTGCATAACCGCGGTTCGCTAATAGCTGTACCTCTGGATTGAAGCCCCACATATCACGTGCCCATGGACCACCATGTGGATTCACGATAAGTGGTAGATTTTTAGCTTCTTTGTTTTTTGGCAATGTTAGATAGCCATTAATTATTAAACCATCTCTACTCTTATAGGAAATTGGATGCATTTCAGATAGTTCCTCAGATTTTAACCAAGGGCTTAATGTAGCCAATTCTGTTAATTTATCTGTTAAAGAATCATAGTAATAATATTTTCCGTAAACCGTATCACTAGAAACGCTAACAATAAACTTAGTCATTTCCTTATTGTAATCGTTAATACCTAATTCACTTTCATGAACACCTAATTTATCTTGTATTTTACGGAATAGCTTTTCAAAGTTCTCATCAAAGAATTGGTAATGTGGTTTATCTGTTATATACGCACCATATAATAGTTTATCCTGCTCGGCACTATATAGTACACCTGTAACGTCTACTTCTTTATTAGACATAACAACTTCTTCTTTACCTTCTAAATCATATTTAACAACTTCTACTTTGTCTCTTCCTTTATTAGAGGTTGCGTAAATATGTTTATTATCCTTGGAGAATGCAAGTGGTGTTACTTCATCCCCTGCTGCTAATTCAATAAATGGCTTGAATTCATCTTTTTCGGAGTCACGATAAAGAACAGTTCCAACTACCCCATCTGATGCAACCGCAACACGCACTTCTCCATTACGGTCTGCTAACCAGTTTGAGATATTACCAGGGTTTTTAGCAACATGTGTTGTTTCACCAGTCTTCACATTAAGCTTGTACACATCGAACACTGTTGCATCTTCTTTGTTCATCATAATTAGAATCTCATCTTTTACACCCTGTAAACTACTTAATAAACCTACTGTCACATTTGGATACGGCGTTAAATCCTTTTCCTCTGTCCCGTTAAATGTTGTAGAGTAGATATGGAAATTCTCATCCCCACCTTTATCCTTAACATATAATAATGTATCATCCTTCCAGAAGGAACCAGCTATATCTCGATCCTTTGAACTTGATACACGGACAGGCTCACTATCATCACCCATTTTTTTCACAAAAATATTAGAACGGTTTTCCCATGCTGATGAGAACGTTATATAGTTACCATCTGGCGAAAGCTGATAGCCAAAGTTCCCTGGGCTTTTCATGAAGTCTTCTACAGAAATTTCCTTTACGCCCTCATTATTAGTACCGTTTTTCACTTGTTTAGCATTATTTAACATTTTGACTGCATCTTGTTTAGAAAGCGTATTATCGCTAATTAAAAGCCCAGTAAATAATCCAAGCTTAGCTGCTTTTTCTTTGTACTCATCAAGCGTTGATTCTTTTTCCTCTTTATTTAAAGCTCTTACTAAAATACGTGCTGCTTCATCGCGTTTAATAGCAAGGGTTAAATCCTTTAATTCCTCACCTTTTACCCACGTTGCAATGATTTGCTGACGCATAGATTCTGATCCATGCTGGAAGGTTAAAGCTGTTACAGCTAAATTAAGAAATTCCTGCGCTGTGACACTTTCCTCTTGGGCTACTACTTGTTGACTAGTTTCATTGGCAGCTCGTACCTCTTGCATTGTGACTGGATAAACAGCAGAAGTCGTTAAAATGACCGCTAATGATGCCGATAAAAATCGTTTTTTCAAAATGATTCCTCCTTATATCATTGTGCGTTATATCGTTTGTCGATATATTAAAATTATAACAACTTTAGCGCTTTTGTCAATAAATGATAATAATTAAATATAATTACCTTTTAAACCAATAAAAAAATTAAACCATAGTACATGGGGTTTTTGAGCTGAACTAATCCACACAATTTAGTTCAGCTTTTATTTATGAATTTAAGCAGCAGCTCGACCAACAGAAAGCTGGGGCTATTATTACGCGCACAGTGTCCATGCAACTGGTTACACATCATGGATAAACGTCGAAAAACTCTCTCCGATTGGTTAAAAATGGTTTAAGGACACAAAAATGTCAAAGATCAGTATTGAAATGTAATTATTTGTAATGTTAGGATTAAATTAACTCGAGCGAACGTCAATTGCTGTAGCAACTTATATTTTTAGATACAATTCTATTATTTTTTTAAATTTGTGAAGGAAGGTTAGTGTGAGAGATTTAAAAAAAGGCACTATTTATGCAATAATTTCAGCTATTTGTTTTGGTATTATGCCCATTTTCGCTATAAAAGCTTATAGCTATGGGATTTCTGTTTATACTTTACTGGTTTTAAGATTTTCAATAAGTTCTTTACTATTTTTTTTGTTTCTTATATGGAAAAAAATACCTTTAAAAATTAGTAAAATGGATTTAAAGTTATTTTTTCTATTGGGTGGTGTTTTATTTACACTGTTATCTGTCCTACATTTTGAATCATTAAAATATCTATCTTCTGCTATGGCTGTTTTATTATTATTTTCATTTCCTATATTTGTTTCAATTTTTTCCTTTTTAATCTACAAAGAAAAGCTAAAGGTAAAATCAATCATAGCTTTATTTTTCACCTTTATTAGTATGATTTTTTTATTAGGCGTTTCTTTTCAAGGTATAAATATGAAAGGCGTAATGTTAGCAATATTAGCTGCTATTGTATATGCACTATATATGATTCTTGGAAAAAAAGTCACCGACAATAATTCTCCCGTTGTAACAAGTACTTATGTTACCTCCTTTGCTGCATTGGGTGTAATTTTCATAGGACTAATAACTAGTGAACTACATTTGAATTTTGGTTCAAATGCATGGATATATATATTCGGCATTGTTGTTATTTCAACGATTATAGGTGAAATAACTTTATTTAAATCACTACAGATTCTTACTTCAACAAATGTTTCTATGATAAGTATGGTAGAGCCCATATTCACCTCTATCTTTGGCTTACTGTTTTTGCAGGAAGTAATGGAACCTCTTCAACTATTGGGAGGCATTTTCATCTTAATAGGCTTAACTTTATTGATTTATTTTCAAAATAAAAATTAATATGATTCAAATACTCATCGAAAGGAAGATTCAAAGATGATTTTTAACCTAAATGAAAAGACTCTATCAATTCCTGAAGGAACTGAAGATGTTTTAGGAATTGATATGAGATATCGAGAACATATCATCAATATAATTAAAGGCGTTTATGAAAACTATGGTTTCAATCCACATAAAACACCTATTTTAGAATACTTAGAAACTTTTAACGGACATCATGGGGAAGGAGAGAAGTTATTTTTTCATATAAAAGATAAAAATGAAAAATTTCTTATTCCTCGCTATGATCTAACTGTACCGCTGGCTAGAGTAGTAAGTATGTATCCAAATATACCGAGACCTTATAAAAGATATCAAATTGGTCCATCTTTTAGAGATGATCAGCCTGGAAAAAGTCATTTTAGAGAATTTACACAATGCGACGCTGATATCATTGGCTCAGACAGTTTATTAGCTGAAATCGATATTACAATAATGGCCCATGAATTGATTAATAAGTTAGGAATAAAAAACTTTGTTTTGAAAATAAATCATAGACTACTTATTCAAGCCTTAGCTCTTAAAGTTGGTTTGAATACCAAAGAAGAACACCTCGGATTACAAAGAGCCTTAGATTATGCAGATAAAGTTTCAAAAGACGGATTACAAGGTATAAAAAATAAACTCATAGAAAATAAAATTCCACTGAATATTGCTAATCAAATACTAATTGAAATTGAATGTTTTTCTAACCTTTTAGCTCAATATGAGGATTTACAAAATCAAATAAGTCAAATTGAAAAGTTCTTTAATTACTGTCTCTCTTCTACAAAGGCGACAGCCGATTTGAAATTTATCCTCTCTTATTTACCAAAAAATGTTCAATCCAACATCAAAATTGATTTAACACTAGCAAGAGGGGCAGACTATTATACAGGCTATATATTAGAGGGTTTGGTTGTTGACTCTGAAATCGGAGCAATTTTAGGTGGTGGACGATACAATAATTTAGTTTCTGCTGTCGGCAATTTAAATGAACCAGGAGTTGGCTTAGCCTTTGGTTTAGAAAGATTATTATCTGTATTGAAAAGCCTAGCTTATATTGACAAAAATATATTACTGCCTCATAAAATATTATTAGCTGATGCCAACGAAGAGTTCCATCCTATGATTTTTCATATCGCTCGTGAATTAAGAAAATACTATGATGTTGACATTTATTATAATCACACTCAATTTGAAGAAATAATCCATTTTGCTCAAGAAGATAAGCATCAAATAATTGTAGAGCTTATTGGGAACCGTCCATTCATTCACTCTGTTATAGAGAATGAGACATTTAAGTTGGAAGTCACAGATATTTTGAATAGTTTAGATTTTATATAATGATTTTCGACCTTGCTTTATATATGAGTATTGCTTTAATAATTTCACGCATCAAATAATTTGAATTTTCTCTAAAATAAAAATGTACATTACTAAAAAAATTTAATTTAGTAATGTACATTTCTATTATATGCGCAACATTATATTCGGGTAGTAATGTACAATTCCCTATTTTTAATGTTACAAAGTAGCCAGCTAGAATTTACGACTTGCCCCGCCTCCAGCAGAAGAACCACCTCCAAATCCACCAAAGCCGCCTCCACCTGAGCCTCGGCTGCCAAAGCCACCGCCAAAGCCTCCTGGATAGCCTCCTCTGCCACCTGAGCGTGGTCCTCTTCCACCACCATTAGAAATAATGGAGTAAAAAACAAGGACAATGACAACAAGGACAATAATCATCCATGTTGGCATTTCTTCCTCTTCAGCTGAATTTGTAGGAGTCTCCCCCTCCCAATTGTATTCCTCTGCAACAATTTGAAATACTTCAGCATATGTTACTTTAAAGGCTTGATCAATATTACCAGCACTTGCATTAGGATAAAACGCTGTATCTAATATCCGTCCAAGTTTCCCATCTGGTAATGCTCCTTCAAGTCCCTGACCAACAGCAATTACGACATCATTATTGCCTTCACCCTGACCAAATGTTGCTAATAATAATACACCGTTATTTTTTTGTGCATTACCAATTCCCCATGAACGAATCATTTTAGTCGCATACATTTTTGGGTCCTGTCCATGAATGGATTCCACAGTGATCACCATTATTTCGGCTCCTGTCCCTTTGTCTAGCTGCTCTGAATAATGATTAAGCTCCTCTTTTACTGAAGTGGATAATACATTAGCAAAATCGTGAATATACGTATTTTTCATGGGGGTTGGCATTGCTGCATCTGCCATTCTAATCAATACAAGAAATGAGAAACAAACAATTGCAAATTGCACAATAAAACGTTTCATTATTGCTTACCTGAATTACTAAAATCAATAGATGGTGCCTTTTCAGAACCTGCTGTAGCTTTAAAATATTCCTTCTGCTCAAACCCAAACATTCCTGCAATTAAATTTCCTGGGAAACGTTTTACATTTTTATTAAAAGTTTGAACCTCATTATTGTAGTCCTCACGAGCGACTGCTAGCCGGTTTTCCGTTCCAGCTAATTCATCCATTAATTGTCTAAAATTAGCATCTGCCTTTAAGTTTGGATAATTTTCTACCACAACAAGCAATCGACTAAGTGCGCCATTCAGTGCATCATTTGCAACCGCTTGCTCCTCTGGACTACGTGCATTCCCCATTTGTGAGCGTGCCTCCGAAATACTAGCAATAATATCTTGCTCATGCTTAGCGTACCCTTTTACAGATTCCACTAAGTTTGGAATTAAATCATAGCGACGCTGAAGCTGATTTTCAACCTGGGCCCATTTTGAATCCACACTCTCCTCCGCTGTAACAAGGCTGTTGTATTTAGGGATAAATAGTAAAGCTAATAGCACTAAAATAATAATGATAATACCAATTGGTCCAAGAACTTTTTTCAAATGAAATTCCCTCCTTTACACACTTACTTTTCCTTACCTCTAATGTGCTGCAAAAAAAACATCTCTATTCTACATATATGCAAATGTAGTTATAGCGTATGAAATATATCTAATTAGACATACTAAATACTGCAACAAAATAACATTTAGGAGGCGTTTTTTTTGTCACAATCATTTCACAATGAATCAGCTAACCAACCATCATTCAACCAACAACAAAGTCTAAATCATGGTGGACATGAAGTTATGGACATGCATGAAACACTTGGCGAAATCATTGCTGGTATGAATCAATCCATTATTCTACGTCCACATGTTAAGGACCCTGAGTTACTTAGTATTTTGGATCGCCAATATAACTTCACTTTAGGGATGTATAACACTATTGTGGAATCTTTTAAAACTGGACATGATCCATCGGTTCCAACTGGACGTTACCAAATGGAGACAGGCAATAACTTTACTTATGGATTAAATCCTGGGCAACCTAAAAAACCAATGCAAAATGCAAATGAAATGAATGATGAAACAATTTCTGGCTTCTTATTAGGTGCCCAAAAAGGTACAGCCAAATGTATGACGGCTGCTGCAACTGAGACTACAAACCCTGTTGTTCGTCGTGTTGTTGCAGATAGTATTCCCAACTGTATTGAAATGGCATACGAATTATCTATTTACCAAAATAAACATGGCTACTATCAAGTACCTCAATATTCGCAACAAGATATGCGTACAATACTTGATTCATTCGGTACAACTACAAATCCTCTTCATTAACAAAAAAGCAGTCTCACATGTGATTTAAATCACCTGAGACTGCTTTACTTTTAGGTTATAAAACTTTTCCTAAAAATGCTTTTGTTCGTTCATTTTGAGGATTTCCGAAAATTTCCTCTGGTGCTCCTTCTTCCACAATATAGCCACCATCCATAAAGACCACACGATCGCCTACCTCACGTGCAAAGCCCATTTCATGTGTAACGACAATCATTGTCATTCCTTCAGCTGCTAGATTCTTCATTACATCTAATACCTCTTTTACCATTTCTGGATCAAGTGCTGACGTCGGTTCATCAAAAAGAATGGCTTTTGGTTTCATTGCTAAAGCGCGAGCAATAGCTACTCGTTGCTGCTGACCACCTGAAAGCTGTTCAGGGTAGTTGTATGCCTTACTATCTAAACCAACCTTCTTAAGAAGCTCATGTCCTAATGCTTCTGCATCGGCACGACTCATCTTACGAATTTGCATTGGTGCCATTGTCACATTATCAATAACCGTCATATGCGGGAATAAATTGAATTGTTGAAACACCATGCCCACTTCTGCACGTATTGCATTTATATTTGTTTTAGGATCATTAATCTTCACATTTTCAATATAAATGGCACCATCTGTCACTTCTTCGAGCATATTAATACAGCGTAAAAAGGTACTTTTTCCTGAACCAGATGGTCCTATTACACAAACCACCTGTTTTTCTTGTATTTCATAATCAATACCTTTTAATACTTCCAGCTTGCCAAAATATTTGTGTAAATTCTGAATTTTAATCATCGCGCTTCCCGCCCTTCTACCTTACGAGGGACATAACTATTACTGAATCGCTTCTCGATAAATGCCACAATTTTTGTTACACCATACGTTAAAACTAAATATAATAATGCTGCAACAATGTATGGCTCCCAGAATCGGAAGCTAGCTCCTGCTACTACTTTACTTGCATATAAAATATCTGGAGCTGCAATAACGGTTACTAGAGAGGAATCCTTTAATAGCGCAATGAATTCATTCCCTAACGGTGGAATCATTCGTCTAAATGCCTGTGGTAAAATGACTTTTCTCATCGCTTGGTTATGTGTTAAGCCAAGTGATCGAGCTGCCTCCATTTGACCTTTCGCAATACTTTGAATGCCGGCACGGAAGATTTCTGCATTATAGGCTGCACAGTTTAATATAAGTGCCGTGATCCCTGACACCATATAGCCTAAAGAGTGTCCAAAAATCGTAGGTATTACGGCTAAATGAATTAATAAAATTTGCACTAGCATTGGTGTTCCACGGAATAAATCAACATAAAGCTTACATGGCCAATAAATCCATTTTTTCGTTGATAATTTTCCGAGCCCTAAAAATAATCCTAAAAAAATACCACCAAAATAACCACTGAGTGTCAAAATTAGTGTTACGCCAATACCACGTATAAACATATCTCGGTAGTTCCAGACTATGTCCCAGCGTAAGTCAAAGATGTCCATCCGAAAACCCCATTTCCCCTAAAAAGTTACGAAAAAATATGAAGCCGCTAGCATAAGGCTATGCTAGGGGCACCATTCATTCTTTTCTTACTTAAAGTCTGAGCCAGTAATCTCTTTTAATTTACCGTTCTCTTTAATCTTTTGTAGACCCTCATTTAATAGGTTTAAGAGCTCTTTATTTCCTTTTTGAACCATGAAGCCATAATATTCTTTATCAAATGCATCATCTTCTATTACTTTTAGTTTTTGATCTGGATGTGCTTGGATATACTTGTTAACTACTGCATTATCACCGATTGCAGCATCTACATTGCCATTTAGCATTTCTTGGATAGCAACTGGTTGATTTTCAAATGCCATAATATTTGTACTAGCATCACCCTGTAGCTTTTTCGCTGCTGTATGTCCAGTAGAATTGATTTGTACGGAAACCTTTTTATTTTTTAATTCTGCCAGTGATTTAATCTTTGAATCTTCTTTTACTACAATAAATAATTGAGATTCATGGTATGGTTCTGTAAAGTCGAATGATTGTTTACGTTCTTCTGTAATTGTAATTCCGGATGCCCCAATATCTGTTTCACCATTTTTAATTGTTTGGAATACAGGCTCCCAGCCAATATTTTGCCATTCTACCTCAAAGTTCATTTCATCTGCAATAGCCTGCAAAATATCGACATCAATCCCTACTATATTCCCCTTATCGTCAATCGATTCAAACGGAGCGAAAGTAGCCTCTGTACCTACCTTATAAACTTTTTTACCGCTTCCGCCATCCTCTGCCGGTGCACTACCTGATGATTTATCTTCCTTCGTGCCACATCCTGCTAGAGCTAGCATTAGTGCTGCCACGAGCATAAGTAACATAGATACTCTTTTTTTCATAGCATTTCCCCCTAAAATAAGTTTTTCCGAAATACGACTTCATTTTTCACAATTCGGAAATGTTAGACTATTAGGTCAATTATAGTAACATTATTGCTAATAGACAATAACTTTTCGTATAAAAGTAATTATTTTTTCATAAAAATTTATTTCCATGTGTTTTTTTAGCAAAAAACGGTATGAATAATTGAAAATAGCATTAAAAATGAATATTTATACATCAACTAATCATGCCAAAATTAGATAGTTTTGGGCAAAAAAAAAGAATCCCCTCAGATAGGATTCTTTTTTTCGACTAGATGGCTAGTCCTCACGTACAGTATGTCCACTAAAAAATAATTTGGAGTTGTTGCTTTTTTGAAGGTTTGAATGGAACAAATACGGGAATAATGCCAATTAGGGCAGTATTTCCACTATTTTCCCTTCTTTCTCCACTAAGCAGGCTGCTAAACTACTTATTAGGAGAATCGAGCTATAAAAGGTAATAAAATAATCAATAAAATGGCGCCCTCGGAGGGAATCGAACCCCCAGTGCAAGAACCGGAATCTTACGTGTTATCCATTACACCACGAGGGCAATTAAACACAAAAAAAAAGTACTCACTCTAGGCTTTATGAAAAGCATGATGTAGATAATCCTCATTTTTTGAAGCATACCCGCAAAATAGTGTACCGTACTTTAATCTATGACCTTAACTATTATACAAACGTATTGCCAACAATTCAACTATAGAATGCAAAAAACAATTTATTTTTTTTATTTCACTTTAGCAGGGTTAATATTTGACCTTCCCTGACTATAATGTGTATGATAGGGATACAGCTGAAATACAACGGAAGTTTTCAGCAAGAGTATTCGAATTTAGTTTTATTAAGGAGGATTTAACATGAATTTAATTCCTACAGTTATTGAACAAACAAGCCGTGGTGAACGTGCATATGACATCTATTCACGACTACTAAAAGACCGCATCATCCTTTTAGGAAGTGCGATTGATGACAACGTGGCTAACTCAATTGTAGCTCAGCTTCTATTCCTACAAGCTGAAGATCCAGATAAAGATATCTCACTTTATATTAACTCTCCAGGTGGATCAATCACTGCTGGTATGGCTATCTATGACACAATGCAAATTATTAAGCCACAAGTACAAACAATCTGTATTGGTATGGCTGCATCTATGGGAGCATTCTTACTTGCAGCAGGTGAGCCTGGTAAACGATTCGCTTTACCAAATGCAGAAGTAATGATTCACCAACCATTAGGTGGCGCACAAGGTCAAGCAACTGAGATTGAAATCGCTGCTAAACGTATTTTATTCCTACGTGAAAAATTAAATGGTATCTTATCAGAACGCACTGGGCAACCGCTTGAAGTCATTTCAAGAGATACAGATCGTGATAACTTCATGACAGCTGAACGTGCAAAAGAATATGGCTTAATCGACCATATTATGGACCGTAGCGACCGTAAATAACAAAGTACAGACATCTCAGATTTAGTTCTGAGATGTCTTTCTTTATTTTAACGCTCTATCCGTCATTTTGTCATTTTCATCCGTCACTTTGACATTTCTATCCGTCACATTAGCTCCGCTATCCACCATTTTCGGTAAATAGAACACAAAAACTGCCCAATTATTGGACAGTCTTTATATTTAATCTTCTTTTTCGATTAACTCTGCCAATGCTGTAACCGCTTGCTCAGCATCGTTACCTTCACTGCTTAAAACTACTTCTGTTCCTTTAGCAATAGCTAAGCTCATTACACCCATAATGGATTTAGCATTAACTTTTTTCTCATCCTTCTCAAGAAAGATATCTGCACTAAAGCGATTTGCTTCTTGAACAAATAATGCTGCTTGTCTAGCCTGTAGTCCTAATTTTAATTTGACTTGGACTCTTCTCTCGGTCATTCTCAAAACTCCCCTTTACTACCGTTCATCTTATTAGTTTTATCTTACCTTACTTACTAGCAAAAGAACAATATGTGTTTACGCATCACATTCATACCTGAAAAGTATGAAAACTTAACCACCAATCTTTTCTCCACGTCTTAATGCATCCGCTATTTCGTCGATTTTCCGTAAACGATGATTGACACCTGATTTACTAACCGTTCCGCTTGATACCATTTCACCCAGTTCTTTTAGGGTGACATCTTGATATTCTACTCGTAAACGTGCAATTTCTCGAAGCTTTTCTGGTAATTGATCTAGGCCAATGGAATTTTCAATAAATCGAATATTTTCAACCTGACGCAATGCAGCACCTATTGTTTTATTTAAGTTTGCTGTCTCACAATTAACAATACGGTTAACGCTATTCCGCATATCTCGCAATATACGGACATCCTCAAATTTCATCATTGCCTGATGTGCTCCTACAATATTAAGAAAATCAGAAATCTTTTCTGCCTCTTTTAAATAGGTCACAAAGCCCTTTTTCCGTTCTATTGTTTTAGCATTTAGATCAAATTCATTCATAACATCCATTAAAGCCTCGCCATGCTCTTTATATAACGAATAAATCTCTAAATGGTAGGCTGACGTTTCTGGATTATTAACAGAGCCGCCTGCTAAAAATGCACCTCGTAAATATGCTCTTTTTTGACCACTCTTTTTAATAAGCTTTGGAGAAATCGTATGATTGAATTGAAAGTCGTCTGAGATGATTTCTAAATCAATTAGTAGCTCGCGCGCACCATCTCTTACACGGCAAATATATACGTTATTTTTTTTCAAACGCATTTTTTTTCGAACAAGTAACTCTACATTATATGGATACAACTTTTTCATAATCGTATAGAGTCTTCTTGCAATTGCAGCGTTTTCAGTTTGTACGTCTAAGCTTAACTGTTTATTCGCAAAGGATAATGAACCATTCATACGAATTAGGGCAGATACTTCTGCTTTCATACAATGATTGTCCGCTTCTATTTGCGTTAATTCTTTTTTTGTTTCAGAAGCAAAAGACATATCACGTGCCCCCCTTTCAACTTCAGTTCTATGTATATGCCATCTTATCATATACAATAAGCGCTTTATGATTGTATTTTTGGATTGTTTACTTTTTGTTTATAAATATTTGCGTATTCTACAAGCCATTTAGCAACGTTTGTCGCATTATGACGAACCGTCCCATCTGATCGAATTGTAGCAATATCTCGCTTAATAACCTCTAATCCCATACTTTCAAGTTTTGCCACATCAAATGTTACAGGTTCCGCACATTCTTCCTTATAAAGCTCCTGTACAGGATGTGGTAATTTCTCTTCATTTACTAAAATAGAATCGATAAAGGAAGCGCCAACATGTTCGTAAATTGCTTTTACATGATCTCCTGCTGTATAGGAAATGGTTTCACCTTTTTGAGTCATTAAATTACAAACATAAATTTTTCTTCCTTTAGCTCTTACAACAGCTTCACCAATTTCTTTGACAAGCAGGTTAGGTATAATACTCGTATATAAGCTACCAGGACCAATTAAAATATAATCCGCACGCTGGATTGCTCGTATTGCCTCTGGTAACGGTTTCACATTTTCAGGCACTAAAAAAACACGACTAATGCGTTTTGTAGCCGTTGGAATTTTAGATTCACCTTCGATTGTAGAACCGTCCTCAAGCTCTGCATGTAAATTAATTTTTTTATTGGCAGCTGGTATAACACGACCATGGACCTTTAACACTTTTCCCATTTCACTAATGGCATGGTTAAAATCACCTGTAATCTCTGTTAAAGCAGTGAGCATTAAATTGCCTAATGAATGCCCTCGTAAATCTTGTGATGCCGAAAAGCGATATTGAAACATTTGCTCTACAAGTGGCTCAACATCCGATAATGCAGCAATAACATTTCGGACATCGCCGGGTGGTGGTATATCATAATCATCCCGTAAGCGCCCTGAAGAGCCACCATCATCCGCTACTGTTACAATAGCAGTAATATCGAATGGATGATGCTTCAGCCCCCTTAGTAATGTAGAAAGCCCTGTACCACCACCTATAACAACTAGCTTAGTGTGCCTTTTCCCCATTCACTCAATCCTTTCTTCGATTGATGTCACGATGCGTTATAACCGTATTCTCTTTTCCACTTAGATATGCCCCAAAATACTCTGCTAATGTTACCGAGCGATGCTGTCCACCCGTACAACCAAAGGCAATAACAAGCTGTGATTTTCCTTCTTGTCTATATAGAGGTATCATAAATTCAAATAAATCCTTCAATTTTTGAATAAGCGTTTGTGTATCCTCAAGCGCTAAAACATAAGAGGATACCTCCGTCTGTAATCCCGTCTTAGGACGCAGCTCTTCAACATAATAGGGATTTTTTAAAAAACGCACGTCAAACACTAAATCTGCATCTATTGGCATACCATGTTTAAATCCAAAGGACATAATATTAACCGAAAAAACATGATCTGAATCACTCGCAAACTCTTTGGCGATTTTTTCACGTAGTTCCTTAGGCTTCATAGTAGACGTATTATAGACAAAATTAGCCCGCCCTTTCACTTCAGAGAGCAAAATACGCTCTTGTTGAATACCATCTAATGGTAAGCCATTGACAGCTAATGGGTGCGAACGTCTTGTCTCTTTATAGCGTCTAACTAATGTTGCATCATCTGCATCCAAGAACAATATGCGTACAACAATATTCCCTTCTTTTTGTATATGGTCAAGAGCACCAATAAGAGAATCAAAAAAGTCACCGCCCCGCATATCCATAACAGCTGCAATACGTGTAGTATTTTTTCCCGAATCCCTAAGGAGGGTTAAAAAAGTTGTAAGTAACGCCGGTGGTAAATTATCAATACAGTAATACCCTAAATCCTCAAAGCTTTGAATAGCTACTGTTTTTCCAGCTCCAGACATTCCTGTAATAATAACCAATTCATGTGTTCTTTGTTGGCCTTCAACCACCACTGTCATGCAGCTCCTTTTATTGTTCTTTTGATATTTGTATTTTTTCATGCAATAATTCAAAATCAGTCGTATATTCAAATGTTCCATACTGAATGCCTGATTGTGAGATAGCAAATTGTAAATTTGTCCGATCACCTTCAGCCATTGGCAAATGGTTTAAATCCTCTACTGGGTGCCATGCAAGCTTGCCTTCTCTCGTTTCATCAAAAGGTATACCTTCTATATCCTTGGCAACAAACGTATAAAGCATCCATTCATCAACGACTGCATTATTTTCTTTAATAACCATTGTATAAACACCTTTTAAATGCGCATTTAATGGTGTGACATTTGTTTCCTCCTGAAACTCACGTACAGCAGCCTCATAGATGGATTCGCCGCACTCCATTTTTCCACCTGGAGCTACGTACCAGCCGCGTCTAGGCTTTTGAAGTAATAATACTTGACCGTCTTTAACGGCAATTAAGTTTGCAATTCTTTGCATAGGCACACCTCTAATCACTTTGCATTCTATCCTTCATTATAGCAAGACCCAACAATATTTGTCCTCCATTCAGAACTTTAGTGCCTGGCAATTTTCACTTTAATCGTATTATTAGTAATCATGAGTTTGTCATCATCCATGAATCTAAAAGAGCTCGCTCACAATTATTAATATCCTAACATAACAAAAATAGGTTGCCCCACCATATTAGGCGGAAACAACCTACTAAACAAAATAAAAGGGGGATTGCTAATTACACAATATATATTACACCTTTTATATGTCATTCAAGTTACAACAATATTAAAACCGTGTTAAAAATTGTATTTTTTTCCTTGGAACTTTTATTTACATTAAGCATTAATTTTCTCTAATAATTCTTCTACATAATGCTGCACTGCTTGTGCAGCAATACTTCCATCACCTGTAGCTGTCACAATTTGACGAAGTGATTTTTCACGTACATCACCTGCTGCAAAGATACCTGGTACAGTTGTTTCCATGTTTTCATTTGTTAAAATATAGCCTGCATCATTTAAAATACCTAAAGATTCAAATGGCTTTGTTAATGGTAGCATTCCGATATAAACAAATACACCATCAGCAACAAATTCAGATTCTGTTCCATCTACAGTAGATTGTAATGTTACACTACCAACTTTGCCGTTAGCTTCATTTATTTCTTTCACTGTTGCATTCCAGATGAAATCAATTTTTTCATTTGCAAAGGCACGATCTTGAAGTATTTTTTGTGCACGTAATTTATCTCGGCGGTGAACAATTGTTACTTTCTCAGCAAAGCGAGTTAAGTATACCCCTTCTTCGACAGCTGAATCTCCTCCACCTACGACTACTAGGTTTTTTTGCTTGAAGAATGCACCATCACAAACTGCACAATAGCTGACACCGCGGCCACCTAATTCTTTTTCGCCAGGCACGCCCATTTTTTTATATTCCGCCCCTGTAGAAATAATAATGGCACGTGTTTTATATTCTTTCGCACCTGATTTTATTGTTTTATATTCTTCACCATCGATAATTTCAGAAACATCGCCGTAAGCATATTCTGCACCGAATTTTTTAGCATGCTCAAACATTTTTGTAGACAGCTCTGGTCCTAAAATCGTATCGAATCCTGGATAGTTTTCTACTTCTTCTGTATTTGCCATTTGTCCACCAGGGATACCACGTTCAATCATTAAAGTTGAAAGGTTCGCACGTGATGTATATACAGCAGCAGTCATTCCTGCAGGACCTGCACCAATTATTACAACATCATAAATTTTTTCTTCCGACATAAAATCTTCCCCCTACACAAATACTTTTTTATCCAGCCTACATGTACAGTAAGACCCCTACTCTCCAATTTAAGTGATGCAATTATGAAGAAGGAAATCAACTACCCATGAAAAGCTTGATTGGCTCAACTCTAACTGTTTGAAGTTTTACCTATTAATAACGATTGTAAGTTCATCGTATGTGAAAGTAAAAAGTTATTCAACTATGTTGCTCAGAGGTTACTTATGACCGTTTGGTAAGAACTTTAAAATTTCATCAATATACTTTGATAAAGTCGCCACAGATACCCCATATTGCTGAGCTATCTCTTTTTTTGTAACCTTGAGCATTCGAGATGAGCGAAATAAAAAATCATTCGCTCCTGCAATAGCTGCTGGATTTGTAAAACGATAATTACTGTTAAGTGCCTGCTCACAGAGAACAAACCACATTTGAAACATTGGTGCAATGAGGGCCGTAAGCTTACCATACTGTTCTAATAAAATTTCTGGCACACTTACTGCTCGTAAAAAACTAGCCTCAACCTTATTTTTCATATCAAAGTGATGACCAAGTGCATATGCTAAGAATAACTTTTCAAACGAACCATATTGCTCAACGTCTATCCATTTGGGATGTGCAATAATTTCTTGCTTATGCGCTGTACAGCTCAATAAAAACAATCCAAAAATACGCTCACTAGTATAATTACTCTCTAGTTTTTCTACAATATAATCACGGTCATGCTCTAATGCATCGAGCTCATAAACATTTTCCTGTTCACGCCAAGGTTCAAAGCCTTCTTTGTCCGGATCTAGCTCTAATAGTTGCTCCCAAGCACTCTTAGAAATTTCCTTATGTCCTGAGAAGTATGCCGCATGGGATAACCAAAAATAAAAGCCAGCATCCCCTATATAACCACGTTTTTGCATACTACGTAACCATTTAAAGGCCAAATCGTATTGCCCAACTAACGCTAATGTTGCACCTAGCTTGTAGCGATGTTCCCAAGTGTAAGGCTGAATTTTAACAAGTACATTTAAAAGGTCCTTTAATTCTTCTTCATTTTTTTCATAATATGCAATAACGGTTAAATTACACAACGCATGTAAATTTCCCTTATTTTCACGCAAGACAGTATTTAAAAGTGCCTTTGCCTGTTCTGCCTCACCGACATAAAAATATGCAAGTGCTAAATTATTATAAGCTGACCAAAAATCTGGTCGATCTTCAATTAACTCTTCTAGAATATTAATAGCTTCGGGGAAGTCCCCTTTTTCCATACAACGCCTCGCCTGTTCCTGTCGATATAAATCCTCGCCAGTACCATCTTGCTCCTCAAAATCATCCTGCTCAAAAGCAACGAATTCTAATATTTCTGCCGCCTCATCTGCATAGGCACCATCTGGCTCTTTTTGCAAATATTGCTCCGCAAAGCGTTTAGCATCTTGTATCATACCAACACATCCTGAAACCTCTGCCATATAAAAAATGATTTCTAGATTCTCTGGATCAATTTGATAGGCATGACGAAGAAGATCATACGCTTCCTCGAAACGTTGACCCTCTAACTCCACGATTGCCAATTGCAATAAGATCATAGGATCATCTGGACTTAGATCTACCGCACGCTGTAAATATTTATAAGCTTTATTCATTTGTCCACTATTCATTGCTTGAATTGATTTTTTATAATAGTAGTCGCCTGTTGGAATGAACGACACGACATTCGTTAGATTCTCTTTTTGATGTTTCTTTTCCAAAATATTTCCTCCGAAACAAGAAATAAGGAACGTTTTTCACGTTCCTTTACACAGTAAACTTTATTATACCATACAATTAGCAATATGCTGTTATTTCTCTTCGTGACGTTTTTCTAACACATGTAACACATCAAAAACGCTTACTTTTTGTTCTTGCAGTAATACTAATAAATGGTAAAGTAAATCGGCCGCTTCCCATTTAACCTCTTCTGCATCTCGATTTTTTGCACCGATAACAACTTCTGTTGCCTCTTCCCCGACCTTTTTACAAATTTTATCGATACCTTTATCGAATAAATATGTAGTATATGCGCCTTCTGGCATTTCTTGCTCACGTTTTGCAATAACGTTAACAAGCTTAGAAATAATCTCAACAGAGCCAACCTTTGTATTTTGCTGAATAAGCTTTGTAAAGCAGGAGGTTGTGCCATTATGACAGGCTGGACCAGCAGGGAGTACTTCCACAACTAACGCATCTCCATCACAGTCTGCTTTCATGGACACTACTTTTTGTGTATGACCACTAGTTGCCCCCTTGTGCCAAAGCTCCTGACGTGAACGTGAGTAGAACCATGTTTCACCTGATTCAAGTGTTTTTTTCAGTGATTCTTTGTTCATATAGGCTACAGTTAATACTTCTTTTGTATTGGCATCTTGCACAACTGCAGTGACAAGGCCTTTATCATCAAATTTAATGCTGTCTATCATCTTACTGCCACTCCTTTTTCACGTAAGTATTCTTTTACTTGCGCTACACTCGTTTCTTTGTAATGAAAGATCGATGCGGCAAGAGCTGCATCTGCATCAACATCTTCCGCTAATACTTCGTAAAAATGCTCGGCATTCCCTGCACCGCCACTAGCAATAACAGGAACTGTTACAGACTCTCTCACTGCCTTAGTTAAGGCTAAATCAAAACCTGATTTTTCACCGTCCTGATTCATGCTTGTTAATAAAATTTCTCCAGCGCCCAAGCGAACCGCTTCCCTTGCCCACTCTGTTGCTTGCCAACTAGTTTTGTTGCGACCACCATGCGTATAAACCATCCATGTGCCGTCTTCATCACTATAGCGCGCATCAATAGCAACAACAATACATTGTGCACCAAAAAAGTCAGATCCTTCTTTAATAAGCTCAGGTCGCTCTAAAGCAGAAGTATTGACTGATACCTTATCAGCGCCTGCACGTAAAATGCGTTTCATATCGTCCAATGTGCGAATTCCACCACCTACTGTAAATGGAATAGCAAGTGTCGCTGCTGTTTGTCGCACGACATCCACCATTGTTTCACGCCCTTCATGTGAGGCAGAGATATCAAGAAAAACAAGCTCATCTGCCCCCTGCTCATCATAAAACTTGGCTAGCTCTACTGGGTCGCCTGCATCTCGTAAAGACACAAATTGCACTCCCTTCACAACTCGCCCCTCTTTCACATCCAAACATGGAATAATACGCTTTGTTAGCATGAAGCCACCCCCTTCAACCATTGCTGTAATAAAAACACACCTAGCTCACCTGATTTTTCTGGATGAAATTGCATTCCCGTTACAGAGCCAGTAGTAACAATACCTGGAACTCTTATTCCATGATAATCTGCATAAGCGACAAGCTCTGTGTCATCTATGTCCGTTGCATAAAAGGAGTGAACAAAATACACATGCTTCGCTGGCGGCAACGCTGTTAGCCAAGTTGGACGATTAGTCATGATTAGCTCGTTCCAGCCCATATGTGGTACTCGATATGCCTGACCATCATTCACACCAGCAAAACGTTTGATGCTACCTTTGAAAAATCCTAAGCCTTTTGTCGCTGTCACCTCTTCACTTTCCTCAAATAGCAACTGCATACCTAAGCAAATACCCAGCAGTGGACGATTATCTGCTTTTACCCTTTGTAAATAGCTATCTAATTTTGTCTCAGCAAGCCGTTTCATAGCATCTGGAAATGCTCCAACACCTGGTAATAAAAGTGCATCTGCTTTATCCAACGCTTTTTCATCAGCCGTAACAACCACCTCACAGCCAAGTCGTACTAATGCTTGCTCTACACTAAATAAATTACCCATACCATAATCGATCACGCCTATTTTCACGTTAACAGCCCCTTAGTTGATGGCACACCTTTAACACGAGGATCAATTTCCACTGCTGCATCAATCGCGCGTGCTAACGCCTTAAAAATTGCCTCTATAATATGATGTGTATTCTGTCCATATGGTACAATGACGTGAACATTCATTCTCGCTTCTAGAGCAAATTTCCATAAAAACTCATGAACTAATTCTGTATCAAAGCTACCCACTTTTTCTTTTAATTGTGGTACACGGTATTCTAGATGTGGACGATTAGAGCAATCTACAACAACCTGTGCCAACGCATCATCCATTGGTACAAATGCTGTGCCATAGCGTTTAATGCCTTTTTTATCACCAAGTGCTTCACGAATCGCTTGTCCTAGTACGATTCCAAGGTCCTCTGTAGTATGATGATCGTCAATGTAAGTATCACCATTCGCTTGAATTGTTCCATCAAAAAGTCCATGCTTGATAAATAAATCCAGCATATGATCCATAAAGCCAACGCCTGTTTTAATATCAGCCTTCCCTTCCCCATCTAAATCAATGGCTACCGAGATTTGCGTTTCATTGGTTGTTCGTTCTACTTTCGCAAAGCGTTTTATTTCTGTCATTGTGCTACTCCTTTTCCCATCCACGTGATTCCACTGCACGCGCATGCCCCTCTAGACCTTCCATGCGTGCAAGCCGTGCAATTTTTGGTGCATTTTCTGCCCAAGTTTTTTCGTTATAAAAAACAATACTTGATTTTTTCACAAAATCATCGACGTTTAAGCCACTTGCAAAGCGAGCAGTACTATTTGTCGGCAGTATATGGTTTGTCCCTGCAAAGTAATCACCAACTGGTTCAGAGCTATAACGTCCGATGAAAATCCCCCCCGCATGACGTATCTGTTCAGCCACAGCCTCAGCATTTTTTGTTACAATTTCTAAATGCTCAGGTGCTAGTGAATTAACTGCATCAATTGCATCTGCCATTTTCTCAGCAACATAAATCGCTCCAAATTTTTCAATAGATGCACGTGCTATCTCTTGACGTGGTAAAGTGGTTAATTGCTTCTCCACTTCATTAGCTACTTTTTTAGCCAACTGCTCAGAAGTCGTCACTAAAATGGCACATGCCAACTGATCATGCTCCGCCTGCGATAAAAGATCCGCTGCAACCTCATCCGCAAATGCAGTATCGTCTGCTAGCACCGCAATTTCACTTGGTCCCGCAATCATATCAATCGATACTTCACCAAATACTTCACGTTTTGCTAGTGCTACAAAAATATTTCCTGGACCAGTAATTTTATCAACTGGCGAAATGGTTTCCGTACCATATGCAAGTGCCGCAATGGCTTGAGCCCCACCAACTTTATATATTTCCTCTACACCTAAAATTCGCGCCGCAGCAAGTACACCCGGAGGTAACTTTCCATCTCGACCTGCTGGAGATGAAATAACAATGCGTTTCACACCAGCAACTTGCGCAGGAATAACATTCATTAAAACTGACGATGGATACGCTGCTATACCTCCAGGAACATACAGACCCACTGCATCGAGCGCTGTAATTCGTTGCCCTAGCCATGACCCATTTTCTAGCTCTAAGCGATAACCTGATCGCTTTTGCTGCTCATGATAAAGTCGAATATTTTGAGCAGCTTCTGTTAAATCAGCATAAAGCTGTGGATCTATCGCATTTGCGCCTTCTTCGATTTCTTCCTGTGTGACACGTAAATTTTCAGGTGCAAAGCCATCCCATTTCTCTGTATAAAAACGTATAGCCGCGTCGCCCTGTGCTCGCACATCTGCCAATACTTGTCGTACTACCTTTAACTGTTCTTCATTACCACTTTCAAGCTGGCGCTTTAAAGAAATACCCTTTGTTAGCTTTGTTATTTTCATAGGATTACTCCCCTTTTATCTTCATGGTTCTATTTTTTAGTTAACACATTCCTTTAAGCGTCTCACTAGATCGATAATACGGTCTCCCTTCATACGATAGCTTACTGGATTAGCAATTAACCGTGATGATACATCTGTAATAAATTCATATTCCACAAGACCATTTTCTTTAAGCGTTCGGCCAGTTGAAACAATATCGACAATACGATCTGCTAAGCCAATCATAGGTGCCAATTCAATCGACCCATTAAGCTCAATAATTTCTACCTGCTCCCCAATCCCCTTATAATATTTCATAGCAATATTTGGGTATTTTGTGGCTATCCTTGGCGCTATTTCATTCATCGTTGTATTAGGCAGACCTGCTGAAGCGATGTAGCATGTACTAATTTTGAGATCCAGTAATTCATGCACTTCTCGTTGCTGCTCTAATAAAACATCCTTCCCTGCTATCCCAATATCTGCAACGCCGTGTTCTACATAAACAGGCACATCCATTGGCTTAGCTAAAATAAAGCGAATTTTCTCCTCAGGAATTTCTATCATTAATTTACGGGACATTTCTACTTCTTCTGGTAAATTAAAGCCAGCCTCTAAAAGCATTTGGTATGCCTCTTCAAAAATGCGCCCTTTTGGCATAGCAATCGTTAATTCATTCACCGCCAACTTCCTCCTGTCCAACAACAACTACCTCTGAAAAATAAGCTAAAAATGCTTTTTCATCGATTAAGCTACTTCTTAATTGCAAGGTAGCCTGTTTACCTGCCGCTCGTAAAACCTGTACCTTTGCTAGCGCCTCCTCGAATTGCTCTTCCTCAAAAAGCACAACCACTGCTTCTTCACGCTCATTTGCGAGTCCATTAAGTGTTTCTAACAGGCGATCGACGCGAATACTAAACCCAGTAGCACCTACTTTTGAACCAAACACCTCAAGTAATCCGTCATAACGACCACCGTTGCCTAACGGAAATCCACTTCCTAATGCAAACACTTCAAATAGCATGCCTGTGTAGTAGCTCATATGACTAGAAAGTGTGAAATCAAAGGCTACATAATCCGCTAAATTAGCAATTTCAAGTAGTTTGGCAAGCTGTTGCATATATTCTAATGCGTCGTTTTTTCGCACATATTTTTCAATATCTTTGATTTCTTTTAAATTCATTGCTTCCTCAATAAATTGTAGTAATGCATCTGTTTTCGCTTTAGGCAAATCAAAAGATTCTACCGCTTCTTCAAACCCAACATAGTTCCGTTGCACAAGAAGTGTTCGAAGTATGTCTTGCTGTTCCACGCTTTCCGTATAATCTTGTAAAATGCAATTTAAGATACCCGCATGACCGATAGTAACTTTAAATTGAGATAATCCATATTGCTGTAATAGCTCCATTGCCGTCACAATCACTTCAGCATCAGCAAACACAGAATTGTCTCCAATTAGCTCGATTCCCATCTGATCAAATTCTGCAGGACGCCCACCTTCAGTTTCTTGTGCACGAAAGACACTTGCAAAATAAGCAAGACGTATTGGTATCATCTCTTTTAATAATTTAGATGTGGCCACCCGAGCAATTGGTGTTGTCATATCTGGTCGTAGTACTAATGTGTTTCCCTGACTATCTACGAGCTTAAATAAATGGGCATCGGCAATCGCAGAGGCTTTACCTACTGTATCAAAATACTCTACAGCAGGTGTCATAATAAATTCATAACCCCTGCTGCATAAAAACTCTCGTCCAGTATTTCTTACAGCCTCTACCTTTTCATATATTTGTGGAAATGTATCGCGCATTCCAAGTGGTTTCTCAAACATTTTAATTGAAGACATGTAGACACTTCCTTACGTTTCACTTTAATTCACTAGAGTATTAGAGAATTAGATTATGAAAGAATTCTAACTTATTTCTCCCATTCAGTCAACTTGAATTCTCTAACAATTTCAACACTGATTATTCNNTACACATTTACTAATGGAAAATAATGAAATTCAAAATATCTCCAAATTTTAATTTATAAATAGAGATTTAGTCGCCACTGAGAATGAAAGTGAATAACCAGGAAGAACACAAACTATAAATTATGAGTATTCACAACAGCATGTCCATTCGTCCAACTGGGTGAACAATTAATCGTAGGTATTTGTAAAGGAGGGTTTTATCTGAAGACAAAATAGCATTACACACAACAGATTTCATTGATGGCACACTGACTAAATCAACTTTTGTAGAGTCCAAATAATTATGAATTTATGCCTGAATATAATTCCCAACAAAAAAATAAAACTGTTCCAGAAACAAAGGTACCATTGTTTTTGGAACAGTTTTTTCATTGTTCAACCTTATAGGTCATTTTTTCGGCGTACACCACTCTACCACTTCGTTGCGTTTACGTTCTGCCATTTGCTCAGCAGTATAAATAATTTGCATCGGATTACCACCAGCTAAACAGCCGGCTGGCACATCTTTATGTACAAGTGTAGCAGCTGAAACAATTGCACCATCACCTATCGTAACACCAGGTAGTATTGTTGAATTGGCACCAACCATTACCTCATTACCAATCTTCACGTCTCCTAGACGATATTCCTCTATTAAATATTCATGTGCTAAAATCGTTGTATTAAAACCAATTACAGTATTATTGCCAATGTGTATGCGTTCTGGAAACATGGTATCAGGCATAACCATTAAGGCTAATGAGGTTTGCTCGCCAATTTTCATTTTTAAAAATGTTCGATATAGCCAGTTTTTTACACGTAAAAATGGTGTGAAGCGGCCAATTTGAATGACAATGAAGCACTTCATCACCTTCCAAAAGGACACCGTATTATATATATTCCACAGGGAGTTTGCTCCTTCAACACGGTAGCGTTCTGTTTTACGTGCCATTTACTTACCCCGCTTTCACAATATCTAATAAATCTGTCATATGATGTAACATATATTCTGGCTTGAATTGCTGTAAATATTCCGGACCTTTAAAAGCCCATGCGACACCAGCTGCTCTAATTCCCGCATTATGTCCAGCCTCAATATCGTGAGAATTGTCACCAATCATAATGGCCTCTTCCTTGTTTACACCAAGGCGTTCAAGGGCAAGCAAAACTGGCTCTGGATCAGGCTTTACATTTTTTACATCGTCCGTGCCTATACGGACATCAAATAGATGATTTGCACCTAGTACTGATAGACCACGATCAATCATCCCATTTCGCTTTGTAGACACAATCGCTAATTTGAGACCCATAGCCTTTAATTGCTCTAAAGTTGAGACAACATCAGGATATTGTGTGACAAGCTCATCGTGATGTAATTCATTATATTCGCGATATTTAGCAATCATTGCATCCTCTTCTCCAGGAGCAATGTCACTCATTGTCTGTTTTAAGGACGGCCCAAGGAATTTTAGACAATCTTTTGGCGAATATTGCCCAGGAAATCGCTCATTTAATACATGCATAAATGTTTGAATGATTAAATCATTTGTATTTAGTAATGTACCATCAAAATCGAATAATAATGCCTTTATCATAACGTTCTGCACCCCTTATTTATTATCCAAATATTTCACTGCTGGTTTTACTATTAGGCGTCTGTAAATAATAGCACCAAGACCTACTATTACACCAATGATGGAGACAACCTGCGCTGAGCGTAAGTCACCAACTAAATACAAGCTATCCGTACGCAAACCTTCTATATAGAAGCGACCAATTGAATACCAAATTAAATAACTGAAGAAAATTTCTCCTCGATTTAAATTCACTTTACGTAAAAACAGTAAAATAAGTAATCCGATGAAATTCCATACAGATTCATATAAAAAGGTAGGATGCACATAGGTTCCTAATTCCTCAATATACATTTGGTTAATAATCCAATCTGGTAACATCAGATTTTCTAAAAACTCTTTAGATACTGGACCACCATAAGCCTCTTGGTTCATAAAATTTCCCCATCGTCCAATGATTTGTCCTATCAAAATACTTGGTGCTGCTATATCCGCTACACGTAAAAAGCTAATATTTTTCTTACGTGTGAATATGTACGCTGTTATAAATGCCCCAATTAGTGCACCATGAATAGCAATACCACCATTCCAAATTTCAATAATCTTCCCTGGATTTTCACTATAATAATCCCAACGCATTGAAACATAATAAATACGTGCACATATTATCGAAATAGGAACTGCCCATAGCAATAAATCGGCAAGAAAATCCTCTGGTAAGCCTCGTTTAACAGCCTCTCTTTGACCTACAACATAAGCTAAAATAATACCCGATACAATTAACAACCCGTACCAACGAACGGGAATTGGTCCCAAATGAAAAGCAATTGGGTTAATTTGCAATAGTAATAACTCCATCAAATGCTCCTCTCAATTTCTATTCACTTTATAGGTCATTTTATCCTAATTATGAACAATTAATCATCTAACTCATCAGCGGAAGAGATCACCTCATCCAAACGTCTTGAAAACTCCTCTGCTGCATTAACACCCATTTTTTTCAAGCGATAATTCATCGCTGCAACCTCAATAATAACAGATACATTACGGCCAGGTCTTACAGGAATTGTTAATTTAGTTAACTCTGTATCAATAATTTTCATTTTCTCTTCCTCTAGACCCAAACGATCATAAACCTTTTCAGGATCCCAAATCTCCAGTTCTATAATTAAGGTAATACGCTTGTAGGGTCTTACCGCACTTGCTCCAAAAAGCGTCATAATATCAATAATACCAATGCCTCTTATTTCAAGTAAATGTTCTAAAAGCGGAGGCGGGCTACCAATTAAAAAATTCTCTGATTCCTGCCGAATTTCCACACAATCGTCAGCTACTAATCGATGGCCTTTCTTGACAAGCTCAAGAGCAGTTTCACTTTTTCCTACGCCACTTTTGCCGATAATTAACACACCAATACCATAAACATCCACTAACACGCCATGGGCTGCTGTCATTGGTGCTAAGCGTCCCTCTAAATAGTTGGTAAGCCTACTAGAAAATTTCGTTGTTGTCATATGTGTTTTAAAGACAGGCACATGCTTTTCATTAGAAGCCTGTAAAAGCTCCTCCGGTACCTCTAGGTCACGAGAAATAATAATAGCTGGAGTATCTTGTGAACACAGTAAACGCATACGCTCAAGCTTAACATCTGCAGGTAACATTTCAAAAAAGGATAGCTCTGTTTTTCCAAGCAATTGGACTCGATTTGCAGGATAATGAGTAAAATATCCTGCCATCTCTAGCCCTGGTCTAGATATATCACTAGTGACAATCGTCCTTCCAATTCCTTCCTCACCAGCTAATAGGTCTAACTTAAATTTCTCCATTACGTCTCTTGTTAATACTACGACCAATGTTAGAAGCCTCCATTCAATGGAATTGAATATTGTTTGTTCTTTTAACGGTCTCTACAACTGACCGTATTTGCTCATTTTTCACTAACAATCAGTCTCTCTGATTGCAGTATTACTTTATTTTAGCATGACTATGTATAAAAGAAATGTATTTACTCTCGCTCGCTAAAGGAAGAGAATTACTCTCTATAAAGCATAAAAAAACTAGCGGTTCTCCTGTCCGCTAGTTTATACTCTCTTATTTTTGAGTAGCTAACCATTTAGCCACAGCTTTTGCATCTTCACCTTTAACAATACCTGGAGGCATAGCACCTTTACCATTTTCGATAATATCTAAAATTTCAGTTTCAGATAAACGGGCACCTACATCTTTGATAGCTGGTGCATTATTTTGACCCTGCAATTCGCCTCCATGACATGTGATACAGGATTTCATAGCGATCGCTTCACCATCTGGTGTAGCACTCGTTTTTGTACCTTCATTAGTCGTCTTACCACCGCCACAAGCGGCTAAAAAGATTGCTGAACCGAACACTAATGTTAACATTACCTTTTTCATTAGTACCCCTCCTCAAAATAAATAACTTCCACAGTATTATACCAAAATTATGCACGTTTGAAACCTTCTCCTAATACCTCATATGCATCGGAAACGATAACAAACGCTGATGGATCAACGGTTTTAATGAGTTGTTTCAGCTTTGTGAATTCTGTTTGGTAAACAACAACCATCAGTACTGGTCGCGCCTCACCCGTATAACCACCAATTGCAGGTAATTGTGTCACACCACGATCAATTTCAGCATAAATGGCATCACGTACCTCATCTTGTTTCATCGTAATAATATAAACCATTTTGGATTGGCTAAAGCCTAGCTGAATAATATCGATCGTTTTTGTTGTCACAAATAATCCAATCAGGGCATACAAACCTTTTTCTAAGTCAAAAACAATTGCTGCACTAATAGCGATGACCCCATCAATCAGTAGTACACTAGTACCAAGAGATATTCCGGTAAACTTTGTTATAATTTGCGCTAGCAAATCAGTGCCACCAGTAGAAGCATTCCCTTTAAAAACAAGTCCTATTCCTAAACCGACAACAATTCCTCCAAAAAGCGCACCAAGTAAAGGATTATCAGTCCAGGGCTCCCAACTATTTGTTAATAATACAATGAACGGTAAAGTCACTGTGCCAACAAACGATTTTACCCCAAATTTTTTGCCAAGTAATAATACACCCGCAATAAATAGTGGAATATTAAAGCAATATTGAACAATCCCTGGATTCCAGCCGAATAAACCATGCAATATTGTACTTATTCCACTTACCCCGCCTGAAGCGACTTGATTTGGTAATAAAAAGACATTAAAACCAATAGCTATCACTGCCGCTCCGATAATTACATACACATACTCCACAATGCTTTCCCTAACATCATGTCTCATTTCCCCACGCCCACTTCAACTATCAGAATTTTTTAAGACGTGATGATTATAGCAAATAGTTTTGACGTTGAGAACTTCATCATGATGAAGGAAATAAGCAAGCATATTATTTACTTTCATTAATCCATATATAACAAATTATTCGATAAAAACAAAAAATAAGTACCTGAACGAGCATTTAAAGGATACTTATTTCTGCTTTGACTATAATGATTTTTCAGCCCATTCGATTGCCTCATGGTATAAAAGATCAATACTTGTCAAATCTATATTGATTTTTGGAGCTAGCTCTTCTAGGCTATCCCAGTCCAGTTTCCCCAGTGCAATACTAAATTCTAGATATGGTGTCATCTCTGTTTGATACCCTAAAATGGTTGCTTTTATATCTTCAGAGAATGGAAGTTGCTGTAAAATAATATGTAATGGTCTTTGCAATAAAGTATCAATCAATGAAAACATGCCCACAAAAAAATACTCTGAAAAATTTTGTTTATAGGAGAGCTTCGCTAATTTTTCACATGCTTTTGCTCTAAATAATGATGTTCTCATTACTTCCTTAAAAAGATCCGAATCAGTATTCATATCTATTTCCCGCATGGCTAATAAGTAAATCCATTTGCGTAAATCGGCTATTCCAAGGATTAAAATCGCCTGTTTAATAGAGCGTACCTTCGATTTAGAACGTCTAGAAGAATTATTAACCATTTGCAATAATTTATAGGTTAACGAGATATCACGTTCAATATTTTCAGATAATAACTGGATATTAGGTTCCTCTTCTTTTAGCAGCGAAATAATATAAAAATACTGAATCGTATTCACTGGTATATCAGTTGCTTTTAAAATTTGAGGCTGTTCAAAAAAATAACCCTGAAATAACTCATAGCCTGAATGCTTCGCTACTTCAAATTGATTACGTGTCTCAACCTTCTCAGCAAGCAATTTAATATGAGGGAATTTTTCCTTTACTTTATTCTCAATTTCCATACGTTCAAGTAAAGGGGACAATAGAAAATCCACCTTTATAAAGTCTATATGAACAAATAATTCGTCATAAATTTGTACATGCTCATCCAGTATAAAATCATCTAAAGCAATTTTAAATCCATATGATTTAAGCTCAATAACTCGCTCAACTAACTTCGATGTCAAAGGGACATCCTCTAAAATCTCTATGACCACTTGAGATGGATTTAGGTATTCATTGATTGAGCTCATTAGCAGATTTTCAGTGAAATTGACAAAGCAAGGCTTACCGTTTGTAACTTCTTCTATTCCAATTGAAAGAAATGAGTTTACTAATACATCGACTGTTGCTGCATCTGAATCAACCATCGGAAAAGTATTCACATTTTTGCTTCGATATAACAATTCATATGCAACAACTTGTTCATGAAGATTAAAAATTGGTTGTCTGCCAATAAATACTTCCATATTGTCGCCCCCATTTCTCCATTATTTGTAATGAATATTATAACATTTTTTCATGACCATTTGCTTATCATTCATCATACATTTAAAAATGTTCTCCAGTTACACAAAACCTTATAACTACTTGTAAAAAAAATGCCTCCTTATTTGACATTTAATTTGATTTAAACTATAGTACATTACAACACTAATGCACTGTAATACTCTGAAATGAAGGGAGGGTTTTCATGCATATTCATCTAGACAGTACAACACCCATTTATATTCAAATTGCCGAATGGCTACAACATGAAATTATCGCCAATCGGTTACAGGCAGACGAAAAGGTTTATTCACAGTATCAGCTAGCTGAGTTATTCAATATTAATCCCGCTACGGCCGGTAAAGGACTGACCATTTTACTTGAGGAACAACTTCTTTATAAGAAACGGGGGCTAGGTATGTTTGTTGCAACAGATGCAAAGGATCGAATTTTATTGAAACGTCGCAATGAAATATTAACAAAGATGGCTCAAGAGATTGTTTTAGAGGCACAACGCTTACTTGTTTCTGATGAGGAGTTGCTAGCACTAATTCAAAAAACACAGGAGGAATTGAAATGAATGTTATTCAATGTGAAAAGCTATCTAAAAAATTTGGACGTCTTCCTGCACTCCAAGATATTACTTGTACAATAAATGGCGAAAAAATAATCGGTGTTATTGGTCGTAATGGTGCTGGTAAATCAACATTGCTAACGATTATAGCGGGCTTTCTAAAACCGACTAATGGTTTCTGTCAGGTATTTAATGAGAATCCCTTTAACAATATTCAAACTGCTGCCAACACCATTTTAATTGATGATCGGTTAAGCTTTTCAGACTACTTATCCCTAGAGGAAATCTTAAAAATGGGGGCTGATTTTTATCCAAATTGGCAAAATGAGTTAGCATATCGACTGCTACATTATGCAAACATTGATCTTTCTGTTAAACATCAGCAATTATCGAAAGGACAAATGGCTACCTTTAATCTTGTCTATGGATTAGTAAGTCGCTGTGCATTAACTATATTAGATGAGCCCATGAATGGTATGGATGAGGCTATTCGAACAGATTTTTATAGAGCCATTCTAAAGGAATACATAGCCTTCCCTCGGACAATATTAATTGCCAGTCATCACTTACAAGAAATGGAGTCCATTTTGGAGGAAATTCTGCTTATAGATGAGGGTACTGTCGTTACACATGCCTCCGTAGATGAACTGAAGGAGCAATTAATTGCCTTGAGCGGACCAAGTGATAGGATGAAATCCTTGCTTTCAGAAACTGACGTTTACGCCCAACAGATTGTAGGTGGAGTGTCCACGGCAATTGTCGATGCAAGTAAACTTTTCATCACGGAGGAAATGCTTCGCACAAAAGGCATTACAAAATCAGTCCTTACTGCAAGTGAGATTTGCAGGTATTTAACCAATCATAAAGGAAGTGATATCGATGCAATCTTTGACTAATATGTCTTTTAAAACGATCATCAAAAAGCAAGTGAAATGGAAAGCCAAATTATATAGTTCAGCCCTTAGCTCTCTTATTATTTTGCAAGTTATTTTTGGGGCATTGCTTTTCAGCTCTGGGAGTGGTTCAAGTGGTCATGGACGCGGGAGTTTAAATGTTCAGTTCTCCATTTATTCGCTTGATACGTTTCTTTTCATTACTGTATTTTGGGCTTTTATAACAGCCATTCTCTTTACTACAAAGGCATATCGCATGGATGATTTATCTATTATTTCAAGTCGAACTTCAAGTGCAATCGCAAATATACTTGTACTTATTCTTTATAGCTTTTTTGCTGTCTTAATTATGTTAGCTAGTTACTATATACAAATATTAGGTTTGATGTTAATGGAAAAAGATACATTCATAATTGATAAACTTCTTATTTCACCATCAATTTTTATTTTGTGCATCTGTAGCATTTGTTTATTTAGCGCAATCGGTTTACTATTTGGTTACTGCTTCCAAGGCCCAAGCATCATAAAAATAGCATCGATAGTATTATTAGCAATTGGCATTATTTCAACGATTATTTTTCCCGAGTCTGTGAATCTTCAACCATTCATACAATTACCAGATCTCATGCTTAGCGGATTTTATATAATAGTATCTATACTGTGCTTTACTCTCTGTATTTGGATTGCTGATAAATCGGAGGTGTCTCGCAAATGACAAACGCTACAGTACTCTTACTCTCATTATTGATTACAATATTATTGCTTACCTTGGTCTTTTTTGTAGTAAGAAAGGTAAGTAACAAAACAAAAAACTTCTGGACTCTTAAACGTCTATCAATTGGGATTACAGTATATATTGGAGTTGGATTATTTGCACTACTATATCTGAGCCTTTTTGCAAATTCATCCATACAGGTATTATCGAAGTCAGAATTAAAGAAAATTGAAAAGAATATTGAGTCTATCCAAAAATATGATCAGGAATATAACGCTTCTTTTTTAACAGACAACTATAAGAAGAAAACATGGGAATTTGATTTTCTAGGTGGTACATTGCCAGTAACAATAAATAACGGAAATGAAGACTCAAGCCTTAATATTCGTCACCTTTATAATGATAATATTCCAGCAGGAAAAGCTATTGTTTCCTATTATCAATTCCCGGCTATTATAGATGGCATTGATATTTCAGATAAGATCCCATTACCAAATGTTTATATGTCACAAAATCAACTTTGGATTGAAGCTTTATCGAGGCACGAAGTTAATTATCATCGTATAAAAGCATCCATAGGTATTTTAGATTTCAATCGAGAGGAAGATTTTGATGACGACTATCCGTCTTCCATCTTCTATCTTTCTTCCAATTTTATTGTCATTGAGACACCAAATGGAACAGATATTGAGGATTCTCAGGGGGTTATACAATATTTAAGATAGACTAAAAGAAGGACAGTCCATGCGATTTTTTATCACCTTTGGACTGTCCTTGTTATTTTGCACTTTTTGATTTAATAGCTCCAATTACTGCTGGTATTACGGATATAAGGATAATTAAAATTAGCACTGTTGAGAAGTTATCTTTAATAATTGGAATATTACCAAAGTAAAATCCTAATAATGTACAGCTGAATACCCATAAAATTGCACCTACCACATTGTACATAATGAAGTAGCTATATTTCATTTTACTTGCACCTGCAACAAATGGTATGAATGTTCGGATGAAGGGCATAAAACGTGCAATGACAATTGTTTTTCCACCATGTGTATTAAAGAATTTTTCTGCGGCTTCCATACGTTCCTTTTTTATAACCCTGCCTAGAAAGCTCTTTGGTGGTATGGATGTTCCTACTTTATGACCAATATGATAATTCATCGTATCTCCTAAAATTGCAGCTACTAAAAATACGGGAATTAATATCCACATATCAAATGCGCCCATTGCTGCAGCTAATGTACCACTTGCAAAGAGCAATGAATCACCTGGCAAGAACGGGAAAATGACAACACCTGTTTCAACAAAAACAATGGCAAATAAAATAAGATAACTCCAATGACCAAAATCGCGAATAATTTCCTCTAAATGCACATCGATATGCATAATAAAGCTAATTAACTCCTTGATGAGTTCTATCATTTTTCCGAATGCTCTCTTTCAATTTAATTTTCTAAATGCTTTGACGCAAAGTTGCACCGAAGGGTTCCATTATTGTAACAGTCTGCTATAGACTACTTTCTCACTATATGACAAGCCTTGATAAAGTATGTAACAGTTATCACAAGTTTGATTTTATCACTTCCTGATAGCTACACTCAACTTATTTCCTGAAAGAGCAATTTCTTTTTACAAATTAGCATTACACAATAAAAAAAGCGCTACTATTTTTCAATAGTAGCTACTTCATTTTATACTTTTTCCTTTAAAGAGCGACGTAATATCTTTCCAGTTGTATTTTTCGGTAGTTCATCCATAATTTCTATGACTTTAGGAACCTTATATTTCACCATATGTTTTGTACAATAGGCAAGTAGATCCTCTGTGGAGGTTGCTGCTACTTCCTTTAAGACAACATATGCATGAACAGCCTCCCCTAAATTAGGATCCGGATAGCCTATAACTGCCGCTTCAACGATATTGTTATGAGCAAAGAGTACTTCCTCAACCTCTCTTGGATAGACATTGAATCCCCCTACAATAATCATATCTTTTTTACGATCAACGATATAGAAATACCCCTCTTCATCAACCTTCGCTAAGTCACCCGTATATAACCAGCCATCACGTATAGCCATCGCTGTTTCTTCAGGCAGTTTATAATATCCCTTCATAACGTTAGGTCCTCTAACAATTAACTCTCCTACTTCACCGACAGGTACCTCTTGCCCGTTTACGTCTACAACTTTATTTTCAACATTGCAGATGGATGTACCAATGGAACCTGCTTTACGATCGCGGTCCAATGGATTAAAGCAAGTTACTGGTGAAGCCTCTGACAAGCCATAGCCCTCCGAAACACGTACATTAAATTTCTTCTCGAAATTATGTAATAGTGCCACAGGTAATGAAGCTCCTCCTGATATTGCTAAGCGGATTGTCGAGAAATCTTCTGGATTGCCTTCAGGTAGTTGATATAAAAAATTATACATTGTAGGTACACCAGCAAATACAGTTGCTTTTTGCTCTCTTGCTAAGGCGAAAATCTCGGTTGGACTAAAGCGTGGTGCAAGTAATACCGTAGCTCCACTCAATAATGGTGCATTCGCAACAACTGTTAACGCAAATACATGGAAAACTGGCAAGGTTGCAATAATACGATCATCTGCTTTATAGCCTAAATAATGTGCAACATCTCGTGCATTAGAATAAATATTTTCATGTGTCAGCATGGCTCCCTTTGGAGTTCCTGTTGTTCCAGAAGTATAGAGAATAATGGCATTATCATCATCGGCCACTTCTACAGGCTGTAAAGAGTCTGATACGTTAGCAATTACCTGTGTAAATAAATGTGTTTTTACTTTTGCCTCTTGTGACAAGGCTGCAATTTTTTCTGAAGTATCTGCTGTCGTTTCACAAATAATAAATGATGTAACTTGTGGAAAAGCTTGTACACCCTTTTCTACTAGAGGTAGAAGGGCATCAAGTGCAATAACAGCCTTAACATCGCCATTATGCAAAATATAAGATATTTCATCCGGTGTATAAATTGGGTTGATTGGTATTGCAGTAGCACCTAAGCGCATCGTCGCATACAAGGCAATTAAATAATGAGGTGTGTTGCCTAATAAAAATGCTACATGGTCCCCCTTTTCTACTCCTAATTCTTGTAACCCCTTTGCAAAACGTCCAACTGTAAACTCGAACTCGCCATATGTTGTATCTTTCCCCATAAAATGATACGCAATTTTATCTGGCTGTTGCACTGCTTGTTGATGAACACTCGAAACTAAATTCAATTACACCATCCCCTTATCGTATCAATTTCGCCTAAGCGTAATTACGTCCGGATTTTGAATTGTGCCTGTACACTTCATTCCTTTGAAAATCCGTGACATCCGCTGGAGGCTTTATCTTCATTCAGTAGATATTTGGATATCCCTTAAAAAGGAATTACACCCACATCCATATCACCACCTCAGAGGTGGGAGTCATCTACTGAATGAAAATAAAATGAATCATCATTCAGTATTATTATATAAGAAATATATCTAAAAGACAATGAGACTTTTTATTTCATGTCAAAAAAACCGTCAAATAATTCATTTTTTTCTCTTTTATACACTTACATTACGAACGGATATGGGAGATGTAACGCCAACGAATTAGATAGAAATAGATTACTTGTATTAAAACAAAGAAACCAAATGCAAAGAAAACTTCATTAACAATGGAAATATTAGCAATATCCTTTAAAATGCTTTGAACCATTAGAAAGGCAAAGGCACTATGCATCATTGCTACACCCCATGGCAAGAAAAATTGTGGGAAAAGATGCCGATTCACTAACTTTTTGAGCTCTGTATCTGTTAAGCCCATCCGTTTTAAAACATCAAATTTGCGCTTTTCTCGTTCAAGAGAGGTATGCAATTTAAAGTAAATAAAACTGCCTGCCGCTAATAAAAATACTGTTGCCACCAGAACCCCCACTAATGTAAATAATGAGTAGGTAGCTAATATATAAGAATAATTTAATCCTGCGTTTTCAAAATAGAATGGACTGAATTTACCTTTCTTTTTGAAATATTGAGATATAGCTAATTCATCAATATCACTACCAATATCCTTTGTTTCCATCCATTGAGGAATATAAAAAGTAAATAAATGATAAACTGGTTGCTCAACATTTTTATTAATAATCGGCTTAACGAGCTTGGCAAAGTCCTCATCACTTATAATAATTGAATTGACACTAACGATAGAGCCTGGGAATATGATTTTAGGATAAACACTATCTATAGTGATTGGGATAGAATTTTCCTCTAGAATGGTATGTACCACTCTATTTTTTAATTTTTTTAAGGAATCCTCTGAATAGGGTATGAATACAGCTTCTCCTGATGCCAAATCAAGCAATGGATAGCTAAAGGAAGATAATAATACGTTCATATCTGATTCTCTAAAAACTTCCACTTCGTTATGTGTAAAAGAAGACGTTTGCTTTACTACAACGAAGCGGGATAAATGATAAGATAAACCCTTTTCTTCTAACTGAATCCGCAAAGAGTTAATATGACTTCGTTCATATGGATTATCCACATCTCCTTTATATACAAGCCCCAGTGGATTTAAACGATCATACTGCGTCGTATACGAAGACATTGTGGCTAATACACCCACTGATAAAAATGCCAAAGTTGATACCATCGTTACAACAAAAAACATTTTTACATTATCCATCATAATATGGGTTTGCTCAGCTAATGAAAGAAGGCGATAGCGCTGCCAATGGAATTTTCGTTTACCTCGGGCTACATCTAGAAAGCAAGGTAACGAATCACTGAAAAAATAATAGGTTCCGAAAGTCGCTGAAAACGGAATTAATAAAGTCAATCCAATTAATGATGTATTCGCAACAATAAACGCTAGAATATATGTGGATAAAATGAGGGCAATACCATATATTGCCCGTATTTTCGAATAAGTAGAACCTTTATTTAAATAGTCATTTCCTTTAATTAAATCACGTAACTTTCTTTCACGAGTAAAGTACACACTGATAAAAGAGATGACCACAAAGGCACTAGTAAAGACACCGATTGTTAGCAAAAATGGTTGCCAAGAAACATACAATGGCAATTGATCTAAGTGTAAAATTTCTCGCACAATCATGAAAAAGAATTTTGAGAAAGAGAAGCCAAATATAATGCCAACAATAATGGAACCTGATCCTATAATCATCGTTTCTAAAAAAACTAATCTATTCATCTGACGTCTTTCCATACCTAGATGCAATAAAATCGCAAATTCATGTGATCGGGCCTCTAAAAAGGCACTCATCGAATAATACAGAAAGAAAAGTGTAAAAAGAACAAGTACAATTTCAGCACCAATCATCCCAATTAGTGATACCTCACCTAAAATACCTCGTTCAATATCTGGATGAAACATTAGCATGGAATAGATAAAAAACACAGCCACAGAAAAAAAGCTTGCCATGAAAAAGGCTCCGTAAATACGGCTGTTCCGTACGACATTACGGTAAGCGAATTGTCGAAAGGTCACCTACTTGTCCTCCTCCTAGTAAGCTTAAAACATTTAATATTCGTTGGAAAAACATTTGACGGCGATCATCCTTATAAATTTCGTTGAAAAATTCCCCATCCTTAATAAATAACACACGATCACAGTAGCTCGCTGCAATAGGATCATGTGTGACCATGACGATCGTCGTTTGTTTTTCCTTATTGATTTTTGTTAAAAGTTCAAGTACATCACGCGAAGAATTCGAATCTAAATTTCCAGTTGGCTCATCTGCTAAAATCAAACTTGGATTATGAATTAGTGCTCGTCCAATAGCTGTTCTTTGTGCCTGTCCACCAGATATTTCATTTGGTCGTTTTTGCAAGAAAGAAGTTAAATCTAGCTTTTCCACAATGCTTGCCAAACGTTCCTCCATGATTTCCAAAGGTTGTTGATCCAACGTTAGTGGCAACACAATATTTTCTTCAACTGTCAGCATATGCAACAGATTAAAATCCTGAAAAACGAAACCCAATTGTCTTCTTCTAAAGTAAGCAAGCTCTGTTGCATTTAGCTTATGCGGATTTAAACCGTCTAAAATAATTTCACCGCTAGTGGGTTCATCAATGGTAGAAATAATATTTAATAATGTAGTTTTTCCGCTTCCTGATGGACCCATAACTGCTAAAAACTCGCCCTCCTCAACATCAAAGCTAAGTTGATTTAGTGCACGATGTGTTACCTTACCTTCATAAACCTTTGTCACATCTTTTATTTGTAAAATAGACATAGCTTCTTTCACCTTATTTCTTAATTAGTTCCAGGGATTCTGGTAATAGCCATTGCAAGACTACCTCAAAACCAATTTGAAAATGTGGCTCTGCAATAGATGTCTGATCATCGTCCTCTACAAGACTAAAGCAATGATTGCCAACAACAACATCCCAAGCGTCCATTTCCCCTTCAATAACTTCTCCACATACCGTATAATGTCCGCTATACATCACCTGTTCACCATCTACAGGAAAAGCATTTAGTAAAGTTGGTTTTTGTAAGTCTAACCCAAGACAATTTGAAAAATGCATAACTTCTGCATCAAGCAAAAGACTAGCCTTACGAAAATTTTTGCAGGAAAGACATTCACAGCCACCATGATTTAATTCGATAAATGCTTCCGTTTTTTCGCTTTCGATATTCAAAACCCATTCATTAAAATGTACCTCTTTCATCCTTGCTCCCCCTAATTCGTAAATGTCACTGTAACAATTGTTCCTTTTCCTACCTCTGATGTAATGTTTAATTCGTGCCCTAGCTTTTCACAAATCTCCTTAGCTAAATATAAGCCCATTCCTGTAGATTCCCCTGTTTTACGACCATTTTCTCCGGTAAAAAAGGCTTTTGTGACACGCGAAAGATCTGAGGCAGGAATACCAATACCTTCATCGCAAATGGCTAGTTGCACATGGTCATCCCTTTTCACTGCAGAAATAACTATTTTTTTATTGGCTTCAAATGTATATTTAACAGCATTGGTTACAAATTGTCCGATAATAAATCGAAGCCATTTAGAGTCACTTGCTACGATTATGTCATCCTCGATATGAATTTCAGGAAAAACTCTTTTCGTAATAAATAAACGTTTATTTTCATTTACAGTTGCAGTAATAATTGTTTTTACTGCCACTTGCTCTACTTGCATGTCCTCCTCAAAGTTCTCCAATCGAGCATTCACAAGCACCATGTCCAAGCCTCTTCGTAAACGATCAATCTCCTCCTGCACATTCCTTTTATCAAGTGGGCGCTCATCCTGCAATAAAAGCTCAATTACAGATATGGGTGTTTTCATTTGATGCACCCATTGATTCATAAATTGATCGTGCCGTTTTTGACTTGCATACAATGAGTGGAGCTCATGCTGATAAAGTCGATAAAGCTCATGCATATATTTTTCCGTCTGTATCGCTTCCGGCGTTTTCGCGTTTTTTTGGAGTACATCCTCCATAGTTTTTGGAAGCTGTGAGATTTTCAATAAATAACGCTGACGCATTAAATAGCGGACAAGTAAAAAAGAGGCTAGCAATACTAAACTAATACAGAAGGAATAAATCGCAGTATCAACGTTTCGAAAACCGTCGAGCCCATATAAGACCATGATGAATCCAACTAGTAGTAGCTGGAACACAATGAATGATGCATAATCACGCAAAAATAATTTCCATCCCACTATAGCTCACCTGCGCTTAACATAAAGCGATAGCCAGCACCGCGCACTGTCTCAATCGTGGAAGAAATATGATAATCCGCAAGTTTTTTACGTACTCGTGTCATATTCACATTCAATGTATTTTCATCCACAAAAGCCTGATCATCCCAGAGCTCTTCTAGTAATTGCTCACGAGTAACTACTTTTGGAGCATTACCCATTAGTAGCTCTAAAATAATACATTCTTTTTTCTGAAGGGGTATCTCTAAATCATTTTTATGAAGCTCCATTCTCTCTAAATGAAGAATTAGCTGTCCCTGCTTAATCGTCCGTTCTTCTTGTCTTGCTGCATATTCACCATATGTACGGCGCAAGTGACTACGAATCTTTGCCAGCACAATCTCATAGTTAAACGGCTTTGTGATAAAATCATCACCACCATTTTCCAATGCGAATATTTGGTCCATTTCCCCCGAACGGGCAGAAATAAAAATGATTGGACAAGTTGTATGCTGACGTAATTGACGACACCAATAATAGCCATCGTACGCAGGTAAATTTATATCAAGCAACACCATATGTGGGTTAAATGCTGTAAACTCTTCAATGAGATGATCAAATTCTTTAATTGTTTCAACTTCGTACTGATATTTTCTAAGCGTTTCCGCAAGTAATGATGCAATCTTTACATCATCTTCGACAATAAATATTCGATGCTTCTCCATACGAACACTCCTTTCTACTCTATATTGTATCAAAAAAAGGTTCGACGACATAATTGTCAGCGAACCTTTATCGTAAAAGATCATGTAATCCGAGTGTGACGTCTTAGGCATGCGTCTTTTTCGAATTAGCTTTACTTAATAAATTAATTGTAAAAACTCTTCAGTTGTAATTCCACCAAAGTATGTTGGAATATCAATATCCTCTAACGCTTCAGCAATTGCTGCTCGATTATAGTTTGTCCCAACTAGTCGTTGTGCAACATCAGCCATGTCTCCTACTCCAAAGAAATCACCAAAAATATGCGCCTCTTCAATAATGCCGTGATTTACCTCTAAGCGAATATCAATGCCTCCTGTTGGGAAACGGTGTGTTTTTTGAATATTAAAGCGTGGGGATTTACCGTAGTTCCACTCCCAAGTTTGATAACGTTCTGCAGATAGTTTATGGATATTTGCCCAGTCTTCCTCCGATAGCTCATAGTAACGAATATTTTCCTCACCATTAAAAATGGATTTCAAAATTTCTAATCGGAACGCTTCAACAGTCATCTTATCCTTCAAAAATTCTGAGATATTAGCCACTCGTGAGCGAATTGATTTAATGCCTTTGGATTCTATTTTATCCTTCTTCACTTTTAAAGCAGATACAACAGCATCAATTTCTGTATCAAACATCAATGTGCCATGACTAAACATTCGCCCCTTAGTAGAGAATTGTGCGTTTCCGGAAACCTTACGTCCCTCTGCCAAAATATCATTACGCCCCGAAAGCTCTGCATTGACACCCATTGCAGCCAGTGCTTCAACAACAGGCTGCGTGAATTTTTTATAATTCATAAAGCTTTCGCCATCATCTTTGGTAATAAAGCTAAAGTTAAGATTTCCTAAATCATGATACACTGCACCACCACCAGATAGTCGTCGCACAACAATAATGCCGTTGTCCTCCACGTAATCTGTATTAATCTCTTCAATAGTATTTTGATTTTTTCCAATGATGATGGAAGGCTGGTTTATGTAAAAAAGGAGTACAGGTTCCTTTTCAACATCCATTGTTTTTAATAAGTACTCCTCAATGGCAAGGTTAATGCGTGGGTCATGAATTCCTTTATTATCAACAAAAATCATTGTTTGCTTTTCCTCCTTCACAAAATATCCATATTTATTTTAACGCAAATTAGGCATTTTGTGTTGACGAAAAGCATCTGTTATAATACACTATAAAATATCAAAACAGTAATAGTACAGATGAACTTAAAGGAGGAGTCCACAATGTTAGAAAACGTAGTTGAATTTTTCAAGAACCTACCTGCAAAGCAATGCACAGAATGCGGTGAAAAAATTGAAGAACAAAGTGAATGCTACAGCAACACTTGTGAAAAATGTAACCACCTATAAGCATTTGCCTATTCTGTAATTTTGTCATTTACGTGCCCCACACGTACTATTAATGACACCCCTCATCATTTTTGATGAACCCTTAATTAAATCTCTTACACTTACGAAACAACAGCTGATACGCTCATATCAGCTGTTGTTTTTTTGTTGTTGTTTCTGGGATTTAGCAAATTTTTTCATTGCCTGGGTAGAGGAGACTTCCTGCCTGAGCGAATTCTTTCTATACCCGAGCAGGTTGCCTCCCACCTGAGCGAATTTTCTCTCGACCTGAGCTGTTTTGCCTCCCACCTGAGCGAATTTTCTCTCGACCTGAGCAGTTCTTTCTCTCACCCGAGCGAATTTTCTCTTAACCTGAGCAGTTTTCTCTCTCACCTGAGCGAATTTCCTCTCAACCTGAGCTGTTCTGTCTCCTACCTGAGCGAATTCTTCCCATGCCTGAGCAGACCTTCCCTCCACCTGAATAATTTCTCACAATAGCCAAGCCCTTGAAAATACTCAATACAATAGCAACATAAAAACACCCACCATTTAATTGGTGGGTGCATAGTAAGTTAAATTTTAATTTTCTTCGGCTACTTTGGAATAGCGTTTTGTGTGTAGTAACATGAAGTATCCGAACGTAATTGCTAAGAATGCAACTAGGAAGCCTAATAGAACGCCGTAGTTTTGCATTAAGAATGTCATATCGCCTGTAGAAATACTTGTTTTAAAGGCTTGAACAGTATATGTCATTGGTAATAGTTTGTTAAATACTTGTAACGGTGATGGGATTAACTCCAGTGGGAATGTTCCCGCACTTGTTGTTAATTGTAAAATTAGTACAACAATTGCTATGAAGCGTCCTGGGTCACCGAAGATAGACACTAACATTTGAATTAAAGCTAAGAAAACATAGCTTGTTAATAATGCTGTTAATATGAAGTATCCTAAATTATTTACTTCAAGACCAAGTCCCCATTTAACAATAACCACTGTTAATATAGTTTGAACTAAGCCGACGAATGCTAATACTGACACCTTACTTGTAAACCAAGCTGCTCCATTTTTTGGACGAATAGCTGGCTCTACAAGTGGGAACACGATGGAAATTAATAATGCTCCGACGAATAGGCCAAGGGAAATAAAGTATGGAGCGAAGCCTGTGCCGTAGTTAGGTACATGGTTAACAGATTCCTTATCGACTTGAACTGGGCTACCTACCATATCATATGTGTCTTTATTCGCATGAACTTCATTTGCTTTCTCACTTGCTTCACCTAATTTGCCAGATAAAGTTGATGTACCATCTGCAAGCTCAGTTGAACCATCTGCAAGTGTTGCAGAGCCTTGTGCTAGCTCACCAGATTTTGAGGCAAGTGTAGATGTACCTTGATTTAAAGTTGTTGTACCATTCGCTAATTCATTTAAACCAGACGCTAATGTTTTAGAACCTGTTACTGCTGTTTTCACGCCAGCATTTAGTTCACCTAATTTTGCTGCTAATGTCGTATTACCTGCTTGAAGACCCTTAGCGCCTTCCACTAATGCATTACTTTTTGCAGTTAGTGCGTTAGCCCCTGCTAACACTTCTGCCTGACCTGCTGCAATTTGAGTAGCTCCAGAGCTAACTTGATTTGCACCAGCTTGTAATTTTTCTGTGCCTGCAGATAACGAATTTAAACCATTATGCACGCTGGCACTTCCAGCTTGAAGCTCTGCTAATGTTTGCTTTAATACCGCTGCTTGCTCTTCAGGCATTGAAGCCATCATACCTTGTAATTGGTTAGATAAGGCTGTAATTCCTGCTTCTACTTTTGCAGAGCCAGATGTTAATTGGTTTGCTGCACCATTTAATGCACCAGCGTTCTCAGCAATAGAAGCTGCGCCTGAACTAATCTGTTGTTGTTTGTCATTTAAAGTGTTTAAACCTGCTTCTACTTTAGCAACACCCTGTGTATATTGCGTTAAACCTTGCTCAAGACTTGTAGCACCATTAGCTGCTTGTTGGGCACCTTTTTGTAATTGCACTGTACCATCCTGAAGCTTTACTAAACCAGTAGATAAATCATTTGCACCTTTGGCAGCATCTCCAGCACCTTTTGTGATTTTATCTGTACCATTTGATAACTCAATTGTGCTTGATGCTAGTTGCTCAAGATAACCTTTTAAGTCTTTCGCACCATTAGCTACTTTTTGAGCACCTTCATCTAGCTTATTTGAGCCATCAGCAGCCTCTGTAAAGCCGTCTCCAAGTGTGGCAATGGAATCAAATAATTTTTCTGCATAAGTCGCTGAAACCTGTGAATTTACTTCCGCACGTACACGATCCATTGCTGTTTCACCAATCTGTGCACCAAGGAAGTTTAATCCTTCATTCGGAATATAGTTCATCACTAATTTAGAAGGTTTGTCATCTAATAGTGTTGTAGCATGATCAGAGAAATTTGTTGGAATTTCTAAAATCATGTAATAGTCACGGCCATTTAAACCTTTTTCAGCCTGTTCTTTAGATACTTCAATAAAATTAAATTGCTCACTATCAACAAGCTTTTCGACTAGGGTATCACCTAAGTCTAATTTTTCCCCATCCATTTCAGCACCCTTATCTTCATTGACAATTGCTACTGGTAGGTTAGGTAGGCCTGCATATGGATCCCAGAAAGCCCATAAAAACATGCCTGCATACATGACTGGGATAAATAATACAGCGATGATTGACACAAGCATTTTTCTTGTTTTCAAGATTTTCAGCCATTCAGCTTTAATCATAAAATTACCTCACTCCTATACTAGTTGACCGAAAACGTCAGTCGGTCATTTTAATCCAAAAAATCGAAACTTCCATGAGTAGACTGGTGCTTGATCCAGTAATCAAGTTAAAATTAGTCCACGAAAGATTGTTTCTTTAAAAAGATTTAAAATCTTTTCCTCGGGAATCATATCACCATGTAGTTCATGCCAATCAACGACAAATGCTAGATATGCCTTTAGCAATAGATAGCTTACCAATTCTGCATCACAGTCTCGAATCTCACCTTTATCAATACGCCTTTGAATTAACTCAGCAACATACGATAAAATCTCAGTCTCGATACGGATGAGAACTTGTTTGACAACTGGCGTTCGTAATTCTTTTTCCTCCTCTAATAACTTCGCAAATAAAAGATGTTTTTCACGGAACTGAAGCATTTTCATTAAAGCATTATGTGCATTGTCCATAAAACTAGCTGATGCATCCAACACTGCATCTGCTTCTGCCTTCATCTCTCGTACAAGTGACATTGCTATCTCTTGAAATAAAATTTCTTTATTTGCAAAGAATGTATAAATCGTACCCTTACCGACATTAGCAATTTTCGCTACTTGCTCCATCGTTGTCGCCTTGTAACCAAACAATGTAAAAGATTTTGCAGCTGCTTCAAGAATTTCTTGCCTACGATCCATTAGTAACATCCTTTCTTGTTATGTTATGTACATTCTTAGTACACAGAAACAAAATGACCAGAAAACCATTTCGGTCATCTGGTCATTATCATATTCCTATTTTAACAATAATGCAAGTGTTTAATCATGATTTTTTTCATTTTTTTCTTCATCACTTTGCTCTGTCTCTTTACCATGGTTCATCATATTATTATCCATACTGTTTTTCGCTTTGTCATCCTCTGGTACAACCTTTGACATATCTGGGTTTCCAGCTATAATTTGTTGCTTAGGCATATTATGTACGCCATTAGCAGTTGTATGAGCGTACATATAATAAACACCATCATGGTCGAAAGTCGTTGTTGCTTTATAAACGCCATCCTTCTCTAAATTTCCTTCAATCAATTGTCCTTCATCACGTTTGCCAGATTCCCAAACCTCAAATTCTACAGCAGCATTATCGACATTTTTTCCACCCTGCTCAACATGTGCGGCAAGTTCAATTGTTTCATTAATTGCTACTTCTTTTGCTGTTAAAATTTCAACATCTGGTATTTGAGGTACCTCTGGCTCCTTTAATGTTGTCGGTTCTTTTTCCCCACACCCAACTAATAATGGTACTGCTATTAATGCAAACAACCATTTTTTCATTTATTCTTCCTCCATTAATGGCAACGTAATCTTCACCGTTGTGCCCTTTTCTACTTTACTTTCAATTTCAATTTTACCGTATAGCTGCTTTAAAAGCTGCTCCACAATTGATAGGCCTAAGCCACTACCACCATCTGCTCGACTACGGGCCTTATTGACACGATAAAAGCGCTCAGTCACATGTGGTAGATCCTCCTGTGGAATACCAATTCCATAATCCTTTATTATAATCTGAGCATTGTTATGATTCTCCACAGCTACTATTTCTATCTTTGACTGCTCATTCGAGTAATTAATAGCATTTTCTATTATATTAATAAAAATCTGCTTCAGCTTGATTTCATCTGCTTTGATAATTAAAGCATCGTCAGCATCTAAATGGAGTGCTATCCTCTTTTTTTCTGCCTGATGAATTAATATCTTTTGAACTTCACGTAATGTTTCAGCAAGTGGAATTGGATATAGGGTAATTTCTTTTTGCTCATTCTCCATCCGAGCTAGTTGAAGCAGTTCATTTGTTAAACGCTCCATACGATTTGCCTCGCGTACAATCAGCTGAATAGTTTCTTCTTTCTGTTCTTCCTGTATGAAACCATTATGCAATGCTTCACCATAGCCCTTCACATAACTAATAGGCGTCCGTAATTCATGAGAAACGGTAGCTAAAAACGTTTTTTGCGCCTCATCCTCTTGCTGTATAGAAACTGCCATTTTATTAAAGGTACTAGATAACCGCCCAATCTCATCCCTCGAATTAACCGGCACACGAGTTCCATAATTTCCATCCGACATTTCTTCTACTGCTCTTTGCAATTCACTTAAAGGTCGCATTATATGGCGAATCCCTTTATAAATTAAAAAACTTATTACGAGTAAAAATAATAGGGCGCTTCCAACTAGAAAAATAACCTGTTCATTTGCTAACTCACTAATTTTTGCCAATGGAAAGTAAATATAGATGATGCCTTCAAGTCTATTTTGATCTACTAATGGGAGTACTACAGAAATAAGCTGTCTGTCAAACCGAGGTTCATACCCTATTTTCTGTACATAATGACCTGCTAATAATTGCTGGCGATCCTCTGGACCAATCAATGTTTCATAATCAATATCGAATGGTACACAAGCGCTAAGCTCACGAGGATTTCTAACTGCAAAAATATTTAAATTTGAATAATTACTATAATGTTCAATATCTGCAATAAATTCATCTGTTACTTTTCCGCCTGCATACATAGTTTGTAATTTTGTACCGACCTCAATCATCATATCTTCTGTGTCTTCCACATAAAGTCGTTCATATAAAAAATCAGTCAAAACATACATGAATACGACTGTTATAATTAAAAAAGTAAAAATTAATATCCAAATACGAGTAGAAATCTTTTTCATTCGTTTGCGTCAAAACGGTAACCTACTCCCCAGACGGTTTGTACATATGCCGCTGCTTCCTTTCCAAGCTTCAGCCGTAACGTTTTAATATGTGTATCCACAGTTCTTGTTCCACCAATATAATCAATATCCCAAATGCGTTCTAACAATTGCTCCCTCGTATATGCATTTCCTGGATTTTTCATAAATAGATGCAATAGTTCAAATTCCTTTAGCGTAAGTGGGATACTTTTATCATTAACGGAAACTTTTCGAGATATTTCATCTAACTTGATTGGTCCAATAACAATATATTTTTGCTGTATTTCCGTAATTCTTGAGCCAGTTCTTCTCAAAACAGCACGTATACGAGCTAGTAGTTCCTCTACTGTGAATGGTTTGACAATATAATCATCCCCACCAAGCGTAAGCCCCTTTACCTTATCTTCATTTGCATCCCGGGCAGTTAAAAATATGATTGGTACATTCGACATTGCTCGGATACTTTGGCATACTACAAAGCCATCCTCATGCGGCATCATAACATCAAGTAGAACCAAATCAATTTGTTCACGAACAATAATATCATATGCCTCCATACCACTTGCTGCAGTAAAGGTTTCAAAATTAGAATTATTAAGCATCATCTCTATTAGATTGCGCATATCTCGCTCATCATCAACAATTAATACAGTTGTCACAATTTTTCCTCCCTCACTAACAGTTGAAATGCACCTTTTCCAACATCCACTGTTTTTTCTACATGACCATCCTTAATAAAATACAATGTGTGATCATCATATCCGGCAACCACAATATAGTCTTTAAATTGATTAACAACAAATGGATTAGCCCCTACCTCTAGCTGCCATTTCACCTTACCATTAAAGTCAGCTACATATAATTCATTATGTCCATGACTAATTACAAGCACTGAGTCTTTCGTTTTTGTTAATCCCACAGGCATTAACGGCATCTCTATTTCTCCATGCAATTCGCCTGTAGCTAAATCATAACGCTTTACGGAGCTATTAGGTTTACTGCCATCACCATGCCCTCCAACCCACAGTTCATTTGTCTCCTCTATTATGGCTAAACCATGAGCTGATTTTGGAATGACCCATTCCTGTTCAACCTTCAGATCTTTGACATTTAAAATTGATAATTTGGTATCTTTAAAATTTATGATATATAGCTTTTCCTTAAAAGCTACCATGGACATAGGGTAATTACCTAACTGCTGTGAGGCAAGCTCATTTCCCTTCTCATCAAAGCTTGTCACTGTATTCGTGGTGCTATTCGTAATAAAGAATTGTTTATCATTTTCGGAATAATAAACATTTGTAGTACCCATCTTCACTTTTTTTGAATAGAGCTTTTCCCCAGTTGATAATGTATAAACATCAATTTTATCTAACTGATGACCGAACAATAATATACGATTGTTTCCCAGCAATACTGCACCAGTATAAGCTTTATCGAACAACCATGTGGCAATTACCTTCCCCTGTTCATCTATAAAATCTAATGATGGTTCTTGTATATTTAAAGACGCAATAAAGTTCTGTTTGCTCTTGATAGGCTTAAAGGATAAATCCGTACAGCCAGCCAACCATACTACTAGAAGTAAAGAAAGAATGAAGAATGCAAACCTTTTCAACATCATCACCTCTGCTTCTTAACTATACTTCACATTTGTGAAATCCGAGTGAAACTTGATTGGTAATTCTATGACAAACCAGCGGCATTGTCAGATTCATTATAAAAATAATGCTACTAACAAACATTTATCCAACTCTCCTCTTTTAGAAAACATATACTACATAGATTCTGGAAAGGAGGTTATTTTAGTTATGGTGTCAATTAGCTTATGTATGATCGTAAAAAATGAAGAGGATGTTATTGGTAGATGTTTAGCATCCGTTAAAGACTTGGTTGATGAGATTAATATTATTGATACGGGTTCTACCGATAGTACAAAGGAAATCGCTAAACAATTTACTGATCGAATTTTTGATTTTAAATGGATTCATCATTTTGCAGCAGCACGAAATTTTTCATTTCAACAAGCAACAAAGGAGTATATTTTATGGCTTGATGCAGACGATGTATTTTTAGCGGAGGATCAGGAGAAATTCAAATCTCTAAAACAATCATTAAACTCAAATATAGAAGCAGTTTCAATGAATTATCACTTAAGTTTTGATAGTGAGGGCAATGTAAGCTCTCTAATAAGAAGATATCGTTTAGTAAAAAGGGATAAACACTTTCAATGGATAGGAGCTGTCCACGAATATTTAGAGGTAGGTGGCCATCTTTTAGATAGTGATGTCGCTGTCAGCCATTTACCACTTAGTCATGATCATACTCGAAATATTAATATCTATAGGCAACTCGTCCAATCTGGAGAACCTCTTTCCCCCCGTGATACATTTTACTACGCAAATGAATTACTAGATCATGGACAATTTGAGGATGCCCTATTTTACTATGAAACATTTTTAACCTCTAAATTGGGCTGGGTAGAAGATAATATTCAAGCATGCTACAAATTAGCAGATTGCTATTCCCATTTAAATGATATAGAAAATTATTTGAGCTCTATATTAAGAAGCTTCGAATATGATATTCCCCGCCCAGAAGCGTGTTGTAGACTAGGATTCCACTTTATGGAGAATTTTAAAAACTACGAAGCTATATTTTGGTACGAACAAGCCCTCGTCATTAAACAAAACCCAAACGCCCCATTCCAAAATAAAATCTATACTACATGGTTACCGCATTTACAACTTTGTGTACTTTTTGATCGCTTGCAACAATATGAACTAGCCAATGCCCATAATGAATTAGCCAGATCGTTTATTCCAAATGATGAAAAGGTTTTACACAATAAAAAGTATTTTGAACAAATCTTAGGGAAAGACCATAAGAGCTCGTAAATCACTAGCGTCGCATTAAAAT
>NZ_DKJS01000085.1:0-2685 GCF_002455205.1 Lysinibacillus sp. UBA6686
ATGACGAATCGTTTTGATTTAAGTGCAGATGAAGTCGCTGAACTGTATAAGTCACGCTGGGCAATTGAACTGTTTTTCAAGTGGATGAAACAGCATCTGAACATTAAAAGTTCTACGGGCAAAGCGAGCAAGCAGTGCACAATCAGGTGTACATTGCGATGATTGTATACTGCTTAAACGTGCTAGCACAGCTTCACACAAACAGTTCACGGACGTATCTACAAATTAGTAGGTACTTAAAAGCAGTACTATGGAAACCGGCACGTATTTGGCTTCGGAAAATAGAAGGAAATACAGTACCATAAGGATTTTGAATCCTCAGTTGCCCCAGTCAAAGGTTATAGTAAAAAAAGGGTGTTTACTACTTTTTAAAATATCTCCTAGTAAAAGTGCATCATATCCTCCACTTTTATTTAATTTATAAATACTATCCCCTGTGAGATGTATTACATTTCTTAAAGTAGATTCAATATATGGCACCATAATATGAACAAACGCAATATAATTATCATTAAAATAACTTTCTAAACCTGAAAATAGAATTGGATGATTTTCTTCAATTAAAATAGGTGACGTAAATAAAATATCTCCTAGTTTTTTTGCATCTAACTCATATTTTTGAATTAATTTCTTGAATATATCATTGAAAAATGAAGATTGTACTCCTATAGTGATTTCTAGTTGATTTGCTAAACGATCTTGTTTATTCGATAAATCTAAAGAAGTAATAGGCATACCATCTTTATTAATTTTCACATGCGAAATTAACTCGCTTAATAAACCAATCCCCTTTTTTCTTCTTTCTTCAATCATTTTTAAATTATCATCTATATCAGGAATAAATCTTACTGCAAGCATTTTTAAATCAAACTCTAAGTTTTGTGTATAGTAGCTATTTATATAAGTTTCGTATTTTTCTCTATCTATTGACTTTGTAAAAGTAGTTTCCTTCATTATCTCAACATTGTTTTGTGCAGTCTCAGATATCTTTCTAATTATTCTATTATCAGCATCATGAATTTGATCAGAATGATATAAATTAAAAGTTTATTATATCTAAATTCCTTCAACTGCGATTGTTTAGAATTATTAATGACCTCTTCAATTTTTGTGAGTAATTTTCTTACATCTGTTGTTTGATCTTTTTTAAAATAATATTTTTTCAATTTACTTATCCCGTACTCGATTGCATGAAAATTATCAGTTTTATTTTCTAGTTCCTCTTGGATAAGTCTATTGACTCTTTGAAGCATAGATTCAATTATTTCTTCTTCAAATTCTAAAGAAATATCTAAACCACCTTCAATTATTTCATCGTAAGAAAATCCCCACAATCCAATTAGTTTATCTTCCATAACATTTTCAATCTCAATCATTTTTCGAGCAATTTGCTCTAATTTTTCTCGTTGATTTAAAGTCTTAGCTAAATTTAAAGCTCTAATAATTGAATGTTTAATATCTAAATCTGTTTTATTATTATTACTTTCACTTTGGAATAATAAATAATTATCAATAGCCTTAATTGCATATGTGAATGGATTATTTATACAGCCTCTGTGTAATTTTGAGAAATTCCATACTAAATCGGAATATCTGGCAATAAGATATTGGCTTCTTGATTCTTCGCTTCGTTTTTGCCAATATTTAAGAGTCTCACAAGTGATATCAGTTAAACTTGGATATATAGTATCGGCAAACTCATAAAATGGGTTAAATAACTTCCGATGCCATAATCATAACCATCTTCAACATCCTGTTTAATTGCAAACTGAAAGGCCATAGTTTCATAGTGATAATTTTCTGCATCTTGAAATTTTCGAATTTCAGATTCATAATTATGATAACCTTCAAATTGTAATTCCTCTAAAAATTTCGCTATTTGATTCATATTCAATCCCCTTTCTCTATTGTAGCTGTTAGTTTAAGGTATAACATCATAACGTCATATAATATATTAGCATAAATATCCAAATGTGAAATATTATATATTTAATCAAAATTCACATAGATACAAATCTATAAATTTCCGAAACAATTTATTTAATGCTAGTCCTACTGATATCCTTTTTTAATTTTTCTCCTATTCACCACATTAACAAAATATTTAATCAAGCCTTCTTATTACATCTATTTCTTTGGTAGACCTCAGTTGGACAGATAAAATAAGGACTTGTAAACTTAAACTATCAAATTAAGAGAGCGTGCTACTATGACACGTCAATTTTGAACTTTTTTCCGACTACTTTAAGTTTATCATTTCATAATACCTCTTAATGTAGCATAAATATCCATTTTACCCCTAAGAGAGATGAAATGATTTTGATTAAACATTTTTAAAATCTATAATAATTACATTTTGTAAATGCTAAACTGTTTATGTCTTATGCCATATAGATATCCCCTTATTCATTTAATCTGGGTACAAAATCGCAATTGACATTAATAGGAAGAATTCTTTTTAATCTATCTCTAAAACTTTTCAGCGATATTTTTCTATCTAATAAAATAATTAACCATAAAATTTCCTAGAAAGAAATAAAGCATAAAATTTCCAAACGGAAAATTTATGCTTTACGTCACATCGGATAATCAGACTTTCTTTTAAAAACACTGAGGGAAGTGTAGATACCCGGAAGGCATATGGATCTTTCTCCATTGATTTCTGAAAGGAGCCGCTTTGGGGTT